>DSBP01000112.1 GCA_011049465.1 bacterium
ATGTTGAGGTGGGCCGGGGCAGGCAGCGGAGAAATTTCGCCGATTTACATCGGCGGTGAGCCTGTTCATTTGGGGGAACGTGAATATGCGCGGTTAGGCTTGCGCGGGTTTTAGTGCGGTTTAAATGATGATGTGCTTTGATGTTTGGGATGGCGTCGAATAGCGCACAACCCGGACGCGCCCTGAGTTCTCGACGAAATTTTCCACTACCCGCCCCGTCCTGCGATGGTTTGTGTTGGCGCATTGGTTGTTTTGTAAGCGTACTAACTTTTAACTTGAAAATTCAGGATTTTAAATTTAAAATAGGTTAAATAAAAAAACGCTTTCGCTCAGGAGGTTTATCTTGAAATACGGTGATTTTTCAGAGGATTTGCGCGAGTATGTTATTACACGGCCTGATACGCCCACGCCCTGGATTAATTACATATCAAACATGCGCGGATACTGCGGGATTGTCAGCCAGACAGGCGGGGGGTTCTCCTTTCACCAGGACCCGCGTGACAGGCGCATAACAAAATACCGCTATAACAATATCCCGGTTGACAGGCCGGGAAGGTACATTTACGTAAGAGACGACGATACGGGTGAGTACTGGTCGCCGTCATGGCAGCCTGTGATGAAAAAACCGGACAGCTACAGGTGCAGGCACGGGCTCGGCTATACCATCATCTCATCCGAATACTCGGGGATAAGCCATGAGCTTACATATTTTGTGCCCGTTGATTATGACTGTGAAGTGTGGCGGTTAAAGATAAGGAATGATTCGGGGAGGAAGCGCAGTTTTTCACTGATTCCTTATTCCGAGTTTACAATGTGGTGCGAGCCTGAGTCGCGCAATATCCAGTGGTCGCTCCATCTGACGAGGTGCGGAGCTGAGCGGGGAATGGTATTTTATGATTTTGTCGAGCCGCACCCCGCCTTTGACATGAACGCCAACAAAAATTACCGGGCAGACAGGCCCGGGTTTGCGTATATGGGGATAAATATGAAGGTGCTTGATTTTGACTGTTCGAGGGACGCTTTTATAGGGATGTATAATTCGGAGACAAACCCGGACGGCGCGAAGAGGGGGAAGCTGTCAAATTCAATTATCCGCGGCGGCATCGCGTGCGCGGCTCTGCGCGCCTCTTTTGAGCTCGCGCCCGGAAAGGAAAAAGAACTTGTCGTGACGCTTGGATTCTCTGAAAAGAGGGAGGAGGCAAGGCAAACCGCCCGTTTTTTCAGCGGCAAAGGGGCTGTTGACGCCGGGCTTAAAAAGGTAAAAAAAGAGTGGGATAAATTTCTCGGGGCTATGAGCTTTGAGACGCCTGACAGGGAACTCAACACAATGGCCAATGTATGGAACCAGTACCAGTGCAAGACCACCTTTGACTGGTCAAGATACATATCATTTTATGAGAATGGAGAGGGCCGCGGAATGGGGACAAGGGATTCGTGCCAGGACACTTTGGCTGTAAACGCCATGATACCCGGCCGTGTAAAGGATAGAATAAGGCAGATAATCTCAACCTGCCAGTTTGAGACAGGGGACTGCTACCATCAGTTTTTTCCGCTCGGCGGCAGGGGCGATTTAAAGGGGTTTTCCGACGACCATTTGTGGCTCGTCGTGATGGTGCATGCGTATCTTGCGGAGACAGGGGATTTTAAGATGCTCAAAGAGCGGCTGAAATACGCGGACTCGGAAAGGGAAGATGATATTTATACGCATCTTAAGTCAGCCGTTGATTATACGGAGAGGATGAAGGGTCCAAACGGGCTTCCCCTTATACTCACAGCGGACTGGAACGACACGCTTCACCTGTGGATGGAGGCAAAAGAGCCCGAGTCAGTGCTCACTGCGCAGTTCTATATATATACGTTATCGCTTCTCGCGGATATCGCGGTTAAGGCGGATAAGTCCGCTGATGCTGAAATCTTTAAGAAGCGCGCTGCTGATATGGCGCGGCTGGTAAATGAGAAGTGCTGGGACGGCGGGTGGTATTTGAGGGGGTTTGGAGCCGGGGTAATAGGCACATACAGGTCAAAACAGGCAAAGATTTTCCTCAATACACAGTCCTGGGCAGTAATATCGGGCGCAGCGCCCCCTGACAGGGCAAGAAAGGCCATGGAGAGCGTAAGCTGCATGCTTGCGGGCGAAGAGGGGATAAAGACTCTGTGGCCGCCGTTTTCCTCATATGATCAGGCATACGGATTAATATCAAGGTACAATGTGGGAAGGAAGGAAAACGGCATATTCAGCCATGCGAATGCATGGGCAATAATTGCTGAAGCATTACTTGAACGGCCCGAAAAAGCCTTTGAATACTACAAAAACATACTCCCCTTAAAGCGGAACAATAAGGCGGAAATACTTAAAACTGAACCCTATGTGTTCTGCCAGACAATATGCACTGAAGAGGCGCATAATGCAGGTGAAGGCGCGAATTCGTGGCTCACAGGCACTGCCTCATGGATGCATGTGGCAGCTACCCGGTATATTCTGGGTATAAGGCCGGTTCTTGGGGGACTCAAAATAGCACCGGTTATACCCAAAGAGTGGCCCGGTTTTACCGCGAAGAGGAGATTCAGGGGTTGTGAGTACACAATCAGGGTAAAGAGGGGCTTGAAGAGGAGGATAAGGGTAAACGGAAGGGAGATAGACGGGGATGTCATAAAACCGGGAAAGGGGAAAAGGGCGGAAGTGGATGTGGAAATATAAAATAGTCTTCATACGCTTTATGTGATAACATAATAGCAGCAAATTAAACACGGGTGAAGATATGGGCAAACGGTTACTGACAGGTTTTTTGCTCAGCGTACTGGTTTTAACGGTTTTTTTGCCGCTTCGGCTATACGCAAAAGGAAGGGAAGCAAATATACTTCTTATAAATTCCTACCATCCGGGATACACCTGGTCAGATGACGAGACCGATGCTGTCGTAGATTACCTGATGAAAAGCAGCCTTGATTATGAGATGTATGTGGAATACATGGATTCAAAACGTTACGGCAGAAAAACGGGCGGGGAGTGGCTGGGGCGCGCAATCAGGGAAAAATATTCCGGCAAACCATTCTCTGCCGTAATAGCCCTTGACGACCCGGCTTATGGGTTCGCGCTGGAAAACAGGGTCGTTTTTTTTCCGGGTGTGCCTGTTATTTTTTGTGGCGTGTCGGATATTGAGCCTGACGCCAAAAATGTGCCGGACAACACAGCGGGCGCGTATGAAAAGGTTGAGATAAAAGGAACTCTGGACCTGGCTCTTAATATGCATACGGAGGCTGAAAGAGCATATATTATTACTGACAGGACATTTAATAACAGGCTTAGTTATCGGGAACTGAAAACTCTTGAGCCCGAATACAGCGGGCGGGTTGAGTTTGTTTTTCTTGATAAAGGGCATGGGTTGTCGTTTGACACCCTCTTTGACGAAGTGGAATCAATGGGCCCCGGAGGGATTGTTTTTTACAGGGGGTTTACGGTTGATAACGAGGGAAAATCAATGCGCAATGAAAAGGTATTATCCCGCGTCTGCGCGCTCTCGGTAAATCCTGTTTATGTTACAAAGACTGACGAACTGGGATACGGCGCTCTGGGCGGCGTTTTAAGATGCGGAAAAGAGCACGGGAAATATGCGGCAGAAATAGCCGCGGCGGTTTTAAGGGGAGCGGACATAAACAGTTTTGATAAGATAAAAGAGCTGGAAAACAGGTCGTGGATTGACATGGCGCAGGCAAAGCGTTTTGGGGTAAGAAAACAGAATATTCCCGGAGGAACACTGCTTCTGAATGACGAGCCCTCGTATATCAAGAGGCACTTAAGCGCAATCCTTACTGCCGCGGCCATTGTGGCGGTTCAGGCTTTTATAATAGTGCTTCTTGTCTTTAACATATCGCGCCGCCGCAGGGCAGAGGCTGACCTCAGGGCGCGCGCGCTTGAGCTGCAGGAGGCGAATGAGGAATTGAAGCATTTTACATACGCGGCTTCGCATGACCTGAAAGAGCCGCTGAGGCAGATAAAGCTTAGCGTGCAGATGGCAGCCAAAAAGGCGCCGGGGGATTCCGCTGAACTGCTGGATAATGCAGTCAGGGCTGTTGACAGGCTCTTCGCGCTTTTAAACAGCATGCTGAGCTACGCTGTTATAGGCAGGCAGGACATTAAAACAGAACTGTTTCCGCTTAAACGGGCCGCAGCCGCGGCTGCTGCATGCGTAGCGGGAATGGTAAAAACAAAAGGCGCGGAGATAGCGATAAATATTCCGGACAGCGTGATGGTTGACTGGAACGCTGAAAATATTACGTTTTTATTCCAGAACCTCTTTGTAAACGCGATAAAATTCAGGTCAAAACTCCCGCCTGTGATTGAGGTTTTTTACACGCCCGGCGGGGATGGAAAAGAGGCGGTTTGCGGGGTAAGGGACAACGGAATAGGGATTGCGGAGGAGTACCGGTCAAAGGTTTTTGACCTCTTCTACAGGATGCATTCAAGGGAGGATTACGAAGGCAGCGGCCTGGGGCTGGCGATATGCGGCAGGATAGTAAAAAAATACGGAGGAAAAATATGGGTTGAGTCAGAGGGAGTGGAGGGGAAGGGAAGCGTCTTTTATTTTACCCTGCCGGGGGTAAGGATGGAAAAAAACTGAAAAGTTAAAACTGAAAACTTAAAGTTAAATCATACGTTGAGTTCTTAATCGGGAATATAGTCTTTAATGGAAATGTAAATGGGAATTGATTTTAATTTATATTGACTTCCCGTCTTTTAGTGTTATTATGAATTATTCCTTTTAAACCGCAAGGAGGTGCTTAAAATGAAGGAGTTTAAAGGTTCGCTTTCAGGCAAGGATAAAAAAGTAGCCATAGTAATATCGCGCTTTAACGAGGCAATATCGAAAAACCTTTTAACGGGCGCTGTTGACTGCCTTACGCGGCACGGTGTAGCCGACGCGTCAATAGACGTTTACTGGACGCCTGGTTCTTTTGAAATACCTGTAATACTCTCAAACCTCGCGAAAAAAGGGAAGTATGACGGTTACCTGGCGCTTGGCGCGGTTATACGCGGAGAGACGCCCCACTTTGAATATGTGGCAGCAGAGGTATCCAAAGGCATCGCCTCAATCAGCATATCGTCGGGAATTCCGGTGGCGTTCGGCATAATAACAGCCGATACTGTTGAGCAGGCAAAGGACAGGGCAGGTGTTAAGAGCGGAAACAAGGGATGGGATTCGGCAATGTCGGTCATAGAAATGATGGATCTGTTAACGCAGATATAAAACAAAAGGAAAAAAATGGGCATACGCAGAGCAGGCAGGATAATCGCATTACAGGGGCTTTACCAGTACGATATAGCGCAGAAAGAGTGGGATGAGATAGAGGAGTTCATAAAAACATATCCTGTATCAAATCTCGCGGGCAACGAGGAAAAGAAAGAGGGCTTTCTTGAAAAATCGCAGGAGTTTGCCGCGGAGCTTGTAAAAACCGTGCTTGATAACATCGCGCAGATTGATTCAATCATACCCAACTACCTGAAAAACTGGAAGTATGACAGGATACTCTCCATAGACCGCAATATCCTGAGGATGGGGCTTGCTGAGCTTGTTTACAGGGAAGACATCCCGTATAAAGTTACCATTAACGAGGCCATAGAACTGGCAAAGAAATTCGGGGATGATAAATCGGGCAGTTTTATCAACGGCGTCCTTGACAACATAGTCAAAAACGAGCGCACTGCATTTGAAGTGCTGAACAACAAACTGGCAGGCGTAAGCAAGTAATACCCTTTGTTTCTTGCCTGAAAAACAGTAAACAAGCAGGTTTTGAACAGCGAAAAAACCTTATTTTTTTAG
>DSBP01000213.1 GCA_011049465.1 bacterium
ATACAGTATCAGGGGAATATATAACCGGCCTTAAACCTTCGGCAGGAAAGGCAGTGTGGGACGCAAGGAACAGCCGAGGGCACATCGTATCGCCGGGAATCTATTACTACATTATACGGGACAGGAATAACGGCATAGCGGATATGGGGAAGCTGTTTTTGATATAACAGGAGAAGTATGGGGAAAGAGGCGATCCACCTGTCCCGAGTTTGTCGATAAGACAGTTTATATTTGATATTTGTTTGATGTAATCGTAGAGAAGACGGGCCTTGTGCCCGTCTCAAAGAGAAGGCAGAACAGGGACGAACCCTTTAAAAACGAGAAGGGGACAAGCCCCTTCTCTACGAAATACTTTTATTTTATTGCAGGGCCAGCGCTCCCGCGCTGTCCGTTCATTACGGGTTTTGAGACATCCTCTGAAGTTCGCGGCTACAAAGACGGAAGCAAAGACGGGAAGCAAATAAAAGCTAAATCATACGTTGTGCTCTTAATAGAATTAAGAATAGCAAATAGTTATTAGTGTTTAATGCAAGTATAAATAGTTTTTACCCGCTGCCCGCCCCGTTCTGCGTCGGTGGCATGTTTTGGGCGATAGTTGTTTTGTAGTTGTATTCATTTTAAACTTTAAAATTTCAACTTTCAATTGCCGTACTTGATGCTGCCCGCCCCGTCCTGCAGTAGTTTGTGTTGGGGCAACAGTTGTTTTGTAATCGTATTAATTTTCAGCAATTAATCATGAAAATATCTTGACTTCTCAAGGATAACCTGCTAATATATGCACGTTAGCGCATATATGCATATTGAGGCGAAAAAATCTGATGAGTGAAAAAAAGAAGGCAATTTACATAGCTGCGGTTTTTCTGGCGGTTTATTTTATTCCATTTGAGTCGGCGGGGATAAAAAATGCCGTAATGGAAGCTTTTCACATGGCGCAGGATTACGCGCGCGAGCACGTTTTGCTCTGCCTTATACCCGCGTTTTTTATAGCGGGCGCGATTGCTGTGTTTATTAAAAGCGGGTCTGTTCTTAAATACCTGGGGCTAAAAGCAAACAAGATTGTGGCCTACGCTGTCTCCTCGGTATCGGGAAGCGTGCTTGCGGTCTGCTCCTGCACGGTGCTGCCCCTCTTCGCGGGGCTTTATAAGCGGGGCGCGGGAATAGGGCCGGCGTCGGCTTTTTTGTACGCGGGCCCGGCCATAAATGTGCTTGCTGTTATCCTGACGGCCCGCGTGCTCGGTTTTGAGCTGGGCGCGGCAAGGGTCATAGGCGCTGTTGTTTTCGCTGTTGTGATAGGGCTTATAATGCAGCTGGTTTTCGCCAAAGATGAGCGCAAAAGAATGGACGGTTTTATGGAGGCGATGGAAGAGGAAAAGGGAAAGCCCGCGTCAAAGCTCATCCCTTATTTCGCCGTAATGATAGGGCTGCTTGTTTTTATGAACTGGGGAAAAGACGGCTCAATGGAGGCGTGGAACAAAGTATATGAGATGAAATGGGCCATATCAGGCGTGCTTATGGCGGCGCTCGCTGTTATGATTTTCAGGTGGTTCAATAAGGATGAGATGAAAGAATGGGGGAGAGAGAGCGCGGGTTTCGCGCTTCAGATTATGCCGCTCCTGTTCGTTGGCGTGCTTATAGCGGGTTTCCTGCTCGGCAGGCCCGGCCATCCCGCGCTCATACCGGAAAAGTGGATAGCTTCCCTTGTGGGCGGCAATTCGCTTCAGGCAAACCTCTTTGCCTCTGTCGCCGGCGCTTTTATGTATTTTGCCACGCTCACCGAGATTCCCATACTTCAGGGGTTACTGGGCGTGGGCATGGGCAAAGGCCCTGCGCTGGCACTGCTTCTTGCCGGCCCTGCGTTGAGCCTGCCCAATATGCTGGTTATCAACAGTATAATCGGTTTCAGAAAAACCTTTGTGTATGTCGTACTTGTTATAATAATGGCCACGGTATCAGGAATGATTTACGGGGCCCTTTAAAGGAGGTTTTGCATGAGTGATTGCTGTGGTGAGAGCGAAAACCTGATTTACGCCTGCTCGGGAGGGTCAGATGTGGGGTTTTTAAGCGACCGGGTGGCAAGGATGCTTGCTGTCACGGGACATGGAAAAATGCACTGCCTCGCGGGAATAGGCGCGGGTATTGAGAGTTTTATAACAGGCGGGAAAGCAGCCGCTGTCAATATTGTGGTTGACGGATGCGCTGTCAGATGCGGGGCAAAGGTTTTTGACAGGCACGGAATCAGGTACGACAGTTATGTGATAACAGAGTTTGGTTTTGAGAAAAATAATACAGGAATGTCAGAGGATGCCGTTAAGACGGCGTTCTTAAGGATAAATCCGGCAGTTGAGGGCAAAATGCCGGAGTCCGTAAAAAAAGGGCAGGCAGCAGGCGGTTCTTCCTGCTGCTGCGGGGGTTAAAATGGAACGCGCGCTTGAGGTTTTTGCGGCTATGTCCGACAGGACAAGGGTAAGGCTTTACAGGCTGCTGCTTGACGCGAAAAAAGAGATTGCTGTCTGCGAGCTTATAGACGCGGTGCAGGAGAGCCAGTATAACGTGTCCCGGCACCTTCAGGTTCTTAAAACCGCCGGGCTGGCAAAGGAAAACAGGCGGGGAAGATGGATACTCTATTCCGTTGCGGACAATGACGGGCCGGATGTCTCGGGTGTGGTCATGAGCATGGATGAAAAGGCGTTTAAAGAGGACCGCGCAAGGCTTAAAAAGAGGCTCAGCCTGCGCAACGGCGATGAGATTGTATCGTGCACGCTGGCGCGGGAACTCATGGAAACAACAAAAGGAGGATCGGATAAATGAAGATAGCAATACTCGGGACAGGCTGTCCAAAGTGTTACAAGACAGAAGAGATTGTACGAAAGGTTGTTGCCGGCCTGGGAATAACAGCCGAGATTGAAAAGGTAAAAGAGTTAAAGGAGATAATGAAATATAATGTAATGATGACGCCCGCGGTGGCTATAGACGGCAAGGTTGTTATTGCGGGAAAAGTGCCATCGGAAGAGGAAATCAAAAAAATACTTGAGGAAGTACAATGAGAAAGAGATGAAAAAACAGGCGGTTTTAATTTTTGCGGTAATTGCAGGCGCGGCCTTTCTTGCTGCCTGCAAAGGCAAAACAGAGGCGCCGCGGCAAAGCGCTGACGCGCCTGTGCCGGTTTCATTAATGGCGGAAAAGAAGGAAGCTGCGGCCAGAAGCGCGGTTAAAAAAGGGGAGTACAAGGTTACCCTTGTTGAACTCGGCTCTGTGCGCTGCGTGCCATGCAGGATGATGATGCCCATACTTGACGAATTGGAAAAAGAGTATGAGGGCGAGCTGAGGATTGTATTTCATGATGTGTGGACGCAGGAGGGAAGGCCATACGCGGAAAAATACGGCATAAGGGGAATACCCACGCAGGTCTTTTTGGACAGCGACGGAAAAGAGTTCTTCCGAAATGTGGGTTTTTTTCCGAAGGACAGGATACTTGAGGTGATAAAAACAAAGGGGATAAGGATTAAATAATGAAAAAGAAAAAGGCCAAAAAGGCAGCACCCGGGAGAAAAGCGCGTACAGTAAACAAAAGGCGATCAACGCGTTTTCGGGAAGGCTTTATGAAAACACAGGAGGCGTAAAATGATAGAAAACCTCTTTGTATCACTCACAAACGCGCTTGAGGCCGCTCCTTTTATAGCGATATCAGCCTCTTTTGTATGGGGTATTATCAGTATTGTGCTGAGCCCGTGCCATCTTGCGGCTATTCCCCTTATAGTCGGTTTTATCGGGGCGCAGGGCAGCGGGCTTACGGTGAAGAGGGCATTTTTAATCTCGCTGCTCTTTTCAACGGGCATTTTAATAACAATAGTTGCGGTTGGCATGATAGCGGGGCTGGCCGGCATGATGATGGGCGCTGCGGGAAAATGGACAGGCGCCATTACAGCTGTTGTATTTGTGGTTATAGGGCTGTATTTGCTTGATATTATCAAACTGTCTTTTATGTCCGGCGTGCAGCAGCCAAAGTTTGAAAAAAAGGGCTATTTTGCGGCTTTTGTCATGGGGTTGATTTTCGGGGCCGCGCTCGGGCCCTGCACATTTGCCTATATGGCGCCGATGCTTGCTGTTGCTTTCAGCGCGGCCGCTGAAAACATGGGGTTCTCAATACTGCTTGTAGCCGCTTTTGCCGTGGGCCATTGCGGTGTCATAGTATTTGCCGGGACGTTCACAGAGGTTGTGGAAAAATATCTGCGCTGGACAGACAAATCAAAAGGTGTTTTAATATTAAGAAAAGTATGCGGTGTTTTAGTGCTTCTTGCCGCGGTATATATGGTGTGGACGTTAATATAAAGAAGGGAGAACGAAAAAGATGAAAAAGAGCAGAGTTTTAAGGAAAAAGAAGGGCACAAGAATCAAAGAAAAACCGCCTGTGCCTGAAAACAGCCTGTTTTCTTTTGGTGTTCTAAAGGATATGGGCGTGAAGGCGGCAATAATATGCGCGGCATCCGTATTTATAGGGCTTGCGTACACAGGGCTCAGGGCTGTATCAGGCATTGACGCCAAGCCGCAGGCAATTGCTTCAACCGCAGCGGAAGAGGCGGCTCCCACGCCTGTGCCTGTGAAGCCCGTGCCCGCGAAATTTAAATACCTGCTGAAAGATGTCAAATCAAAAGAGGAGATCCCTAAAATACACATTGAAGAGGCAGCAGTGCTGTTTGAGAGCGGGAAGGCTGTTTTTATTGACGCGAGAAGCCTTCAGGAATATAACCTGTCGCATATTCCCGGCTCAATTCACATGATGACCGGAGAGGTGCAGAATAAACTGCCCGCATTGGCTGACGCGTTAAAGGGAAAGGTTCTGATACCGTATTGCCATGGCGCCGGATGCCACCTGTCAGACAAAGTTGCGCACCTGCTCTTTGACGCGGGTTATAAAAAACTTGCGATATTTTTCGGCGGCTGGCCCGAATGGACGCAGGCAAATATGCCCGTGAAAGAGTATGAGCCGCCGCAGCAGTACAGGCATCTTTTTGAGGAGGCTTCTTCTGAAAAAGAAATCAGGGAGATTACCCTTGAAGAGGTTAAGTTTCTTTATGACAACCAGCTCGCCAATATCATAGATGTGGATTTTCCGGATAAGTATAATGAAAAACACATAGACAGGGCCGTGTCAATGCCTGTTGACCAGGTTGACAGGATGCTGCCGGGTTATGCTAATTTTCTGAGCCAGAAACCGGTTGTTCTCTACTGCCACGGCAGGGGCGGAAAATCCAAAAAAGTGTCGGAGACGCTTTACAGGGCGGGTTACAAAAAGATTATGGTGTTTATAAACGCCCTGCCGCAGTGGGAAAAAGCCGGTTATCCTGTCAGGCCGCCGCAGGCGCAGGGGAGGTAAATGATGAAAACACTTGAGGCTTTATTATCGCACAGAATAACGCTTTACGTCTTAAAGATTTCGCTTGGGATCATATTTGTACTCGCGAGCCTGGGAAAAATTATCGACCCGCAGGGGTTTATGAATGACGTCTATTCGTATGTCCTGCTTCCTACCGCAATAGTGCCTCTCTTTTCGGCTACAGTGCCGTGGATAGAGTTTATCGCGGGAATGCTGCTTATCCTTGACATAACGCCAAAAAGCAACGCGTTTATTATAAACGCGCTCTTAATGGCGTTTATCGTGGCTATTCTGGCGGCTATGGCGCGCGGCATTGAGCTCTCCTGCGGCTGTTTTGACCTGCTCTTTCCCGATGAGGAGGTGGGGATGAAGACAATAGTAAGGGATATTGTTATGCTTGTTATGGGAAGCATAATAATGTTTTTTGACCACAATGAGATAAG
>DSBP01000158.1 GCA_011049465.1 bacterium
GCGTTCAGGCCGCCCTAAAACCCGCGCAAGCCTAATCGCGCATATTCACGAGTCAACACTTGAACAGGCTCACCGCCGATGTAAATCGGCGAAATTTCTCCGCTGCCTGCCCCGTCCCACCTCCAGCGAAGAGAATTTATAATTTGGAATTTGCAATTTGCAAGTGGACGGCAAAGAAGGAACGAATCGGTTTTTGCCGGTTGCTAAACAACCATCGCCCCAAAACCACTATTGCAGGACGGGGCGGGCAGTGGAAAATTTCGTCGAGAACTCAGGGCGCGTCTGTGTCGTGCGCTAATCTACGTCATCCCAAACACCTGTGCCCTGCATAAGAGTTACCGCCCCAAAACCCGCGCAAGCCTAATCGCGCATATTTACGAGTCAACATTTGAACAGGCTCACCGCCGATGTAAATCGGCGAAATTTCTCCGCTGCCTGCCCCGTCCCACCTCGAGAAAGGCAACTAAAAGTTCCAAGTTCCAAGTTCCAAGTTCCAAGCTCCAAGTTAATACAACGCCCGAAAAACAGGTGATTCACTCATTCATTCTTAATTAAAGCAGAGGGGAATTTTAACTTGCAAACCCCATTGAATTGTGATAGTATCTAAACGGAAGCATAAAAATCAGGAGAAAAGATATGTTTAAAGCGATGAAATTCTCTTTATTTATAAGCCTATTTATATTGTCTTCTGTATCTGTAATTGCTATTGAGAGCCCTGCTTTTGACGACCCGTTTGCACAAGAGGATATATCGGGAATTTCAGCGCGGGAACAGGGGGAAGGGGCTGAGGATAAACCCGTCTCTGACAAGGAGCTTATGTTCATGGACGAAGGAATGCAGCTCGAGCAGAAACAGCGCACGCGCGAGCAGATAGAGGCAGATGTCCGTGATTTGTACGAAGAGGGCATGAAATATTACAGGATTGAGGACTACGAGGGAGCGATAGAGATATGGTCAAGAATAATACAGAATTTCCCCACGGCTAAAAACCTTTATGACATAAGATACTCGCTGGCGAATGCCTACGAATTCGCGCGCAAATACGACAAGGCCATACAGGAATACCAGAAAGTCCTGGCTGAGAAGCCAAAGCACGAGCTGGCAGTTGAGGCGGCATACAGGCTCGCGGGCTGTTACGCGCGCATTGAAAAATGGAATTTCGCGCACGAGATATACAGGGACATAATAGCGCGGGCTCCGGATGATAAATCAAGCATACGGGCATATTTCAACATAGCGGTTATTTACCTCAGGCAGGAAAAATTTAAACGTGCGGAGAGAATTTACAGAAATATCATAAGGCACTTTCCAAACACGGGTTCCGAGATACAGGCGCGTTTTCAGCTTGCCTCAATGCTGGCCCAGACAAACAGGTACAAGAGCTCAATAAACGAATACAAGCTGATTAAGTTTAAGTACAAGGATACTGAATGGGCGCCTCGTGCCGCGATGGGAATCGGAGACACTTACAGGCTCTCGGGAGACCTTAAAAACGCAAAGGATGCTTACAGCAGGGTTATATACGAGTTTTTCAGGGAAGAAAGATATGTGCAGATGGCGGAAGAAAGAATAAACTCGCTCAAGTATCACAGGGAAATAGAGTCAAAAGTTTATGGTAATTAGGCGCGTCTTTAATCTTTTATTGATTCTGGTTTTTATACCCGCGGTATTGTATCCCGCCAAGTCCGAGGACCCGCTTGAGCAGGCTGCCAGGCTCTTCAAAAACAAAAAATATGAAGAAGCAGTTTCCATATGTGAGAGAGTTAAAGTCACATATCCGGGAAGCGACTGGGACCTTGCGGCAAGAATACTTGCGGCAAAAATTCATGAAAAGAGCGGCGCGATTGATCGCGCTGTCACCGAGTTCTCGGGCATAATAAGCAAATTTCCGGAGAAGGGGCAGGCTGAAGAGGCCTATTTTTCGGTTGGGAGGCTCAGGGCAGGGGCAGGCAGGCCAAAGGAAGCTGCGTCAGCATTCGAGTTGTATCTGAAAAAATACCCGAGGGGAGCTTACGCTGCGGCGGCCAATTTTAACATTGCCTCAATATACAGGGATGCGGGCGATTCGCGGAGGGCGCTTTCTTATTTTGAAACAATACTGAAAAAATACCCCAATGAGCCCTGGTTTTATAGCTGGTCAGCCATATACTCCGGACATATTTACATGAAAAGAAAGGACTATGACCGCGCTGTTGAATCCTATCTCAGGGTGATTGATTCTGATGAGAACAGGTTTCTTCATACGCTCTCATCACTGCATCGGGGACAGGCGTCTCTCGAGAAAAAAGATTACAGGACAGCCGCGGCCATATTTCAGAATATATTAAAGACAACAAACCATTTTTCCGAGGAGGCGTTGTACGGCCTTGGCAGGGCGCAGTATCTGAACGGCGATTTTGTGATGGCCAGGGAAACGCTTATGACCATCGTCCAGATGTTCCCCGCCGGCGCGTGGCGCGTTGACGCGGAAAAAAGGATAAAGGCCATTGATCAGGGCCGGGCAAAAAAAGGGGAAGATATCAAATAAACCGCCCGGGCGGGCACAAGGCTTTTTTTATAACGGCCTGATACCGCGCGGGTTTTTAAATTATGAGGTAATTGATGAGCGATTTAACGCCCATGATGAGGCAGTATTTTGAGATTAAAAAGAAAAATCCCGGGGCAATACTCTTTTTCAGGCTCGGTGATTTCTACGAAATGTTCGGTGAGGACGCGAGGACAGCCTCAAAGGTTCTTCAGATAACGCTGACCGCCAGGGGAGCCGGGGAAAACCGGAAGAACAAGATGGAAATGTGCGGTGTGCCTTATCACGCGGCAAGCGGATATATACTTAAACTGATAAGGAACGGATTTAAGGTCGCGGTCTGCGAGCAGATGGAGGATCCCAAGGACGCGAAGGGAATAGTAAAAAGGGATGTGGTAAAAGTAATAACGCCCGGGACCGTATTTGAGGACGCGGCTCTTGATTCCGGTTCAAATAATTATATCGTAGGCGTATACCTTTCAAAGGATAAAGCGGGAATAGCCTGCATGGACGCCACGACAGGAGAGTTTTTCGGGAGGGAAATCAGCGTTGAATCCGGTTTTGACCCGGTGATTGACGCTGTCGCAAGAATGGCGCCGGCTGAGATACTTTTGCCTGAATCGTATGATGAAGACAAAAAAACCGGAAGGGCATTTACGGACAGGCTCAGGCAGGCCTGTTCGTCCGCGTATATAAATATGTATCAGGGCTGGAACTTTGACTATTCCGCGGCTTACGAGGCGCTTAAGGGCCATTTTGGGACGCATAACCTTGAACCCTTCTCGATTGAGGGGAAACACGCGCTCATATCAGCGGCAGGCGCCCTTATATCCTACATAAAAGAGACGCAAAAGGCTGTCCTTGTGCATATAAACAAAATAAGGCTCGATGCTGACGCAAACAGGATGCAGCTTGACGCGGTTACTTTAAGGAACCTTGAGATATTAACGGCCCCGGCAGGCCCTGCCCTGTGTGATATTCTTGATTATACGTTAACGGCAATGGGTGGGCGTGAGCTGAAAAAATGGCTGAGGGAGCCGCTTATGTCCCCTGAGGGGATAAACAGCAGGCTTGACATCACCTCTTTTTTAATCCAATTCCCGGAGCATAGGGACGCGATGCGCGAGGTGCTGAAGGACATAGCGGATATTGAGCGTATCGCCGGAAAAACAGGAACCGGTGCTGCGAATGCCAGGGATTTAAACGCGCTTAAAGCATCAGCGGAAAAGATAATTCAGCTCGGGAAAATCATAAAGAAAGCGGGTTCAGAGCCGTTGAGCGGGCTTTTTACAATTGATGAAAGCGCGCTTGAGGAACTGGCGGGAATGATCGGCGCGGCAATTACGGAAGAGCCTCCTGTTTCCATAAAAGAGGGCGGCATAATCAGGCCCGAATACGACGAGCGGCTCAATTCTCTGAAAGAGAGCGCTTCAGGCGGCAGGGAATGGATAGCCGGGCTGCAGGAGAGGGAACGGAAGCGGACGGGAATATCCACGCTGAAAGTGGGCTATACCTCTGTCTTCGGGTATTACATAGAAATAAGCAGGGCAAACTTAAAAAACGCGCCGGAAAATTACATAAGAAAACAGACCCTTGTGAACGCTGAGCGTTTTATTACGCCCGAGCTTAAGGAGCATGAGAGCGCTGTGCTTGGGGCGCAGGAAAAGATAACAGCGCTTGAATATGAGATATTCTGCGGGTTAAGGGAGCGCGCAGCGGCCTTTATTCCGGCTCTTCAGGATACAGCGGAAAAAACAGCGGCTGTTGACGCGCTTATTTCCTTTGCTGTCGCGGCAGAGAAGAACAATTACTGCAGGCCGGTTATAAGAGATGACAGCGCGCTTGTTATTGACGAGGGCAGGCACCCTGTAATCGAGACAACCGCAGGTTATAATGAATTCATCCCGAATAATACCGCGCTTGACACAAAGGATACTATGATAATGATGATAACCGGCCCCAACATGGCGGGCAAGTCAACATATATGCGCCAGGCCGCGCTTATAGTTATTATGGCGCAGGCAGGCTCGTTTGTGCCGGCTAAAGCGGCTCAAATAGGGGTGGTTGACAGGGTATTTACGCGTGTCGGCGCCTCTGACTACCTCGCCAAGGGGCAGTCAACATTTATGGTTGAGATGATAGAGACATCGAACATACTTAATAACGCGGGAAAGAGGTCCCTGATACTTCTTGACGAAGTGGGCCGCGGCACATCAACTTTTGACGGCGTCTCCATTGCCTGGGCAGTCACCGCCTACATACACGACAAGATAGGGGCAAGAACAATGTTCGCCACGCATTACTACGAACTGACTGAGATGGCAGAGCTTTTTCCGGGGATAAGGAACTTTAACATTCAGGTGAAAGAGTGGGCGGATAAAATAATATTTTTAAGAAAGATAATCGAGGGCTCGACGGACAGGAGCTACGGCATACACGTGGGCCGGCTCGCGGGCCTGCCTAATGAGGTGATACAGGGAGCGAAGGTGATCTTGCACGACCTGGAAAACGCGAACTATACAAAAGAGGGAAAGCCGCGCATAGGCGCGGATAAAGCGGCGCAGAACGGCGGACAGCTTGATTTGTTTATGGGCGGGGCAGAGGAATTCAGAAAAGCGCTTGAAACGGTTGATGTTGAAGGGATGACGCCTGTTGAGGCGCTTGTAAAATTAAAGGAACTGAAGGACAAATACGGAAAGTAGAGGAGTGTGAAAGATTATGGAGGCGAAGATTATCGGGTTTATGGGCGGATTTCTGACAACGATAGGTTTTATTCCGCAGATAATAAAAGGGTACAAAACAAAGAAAATGGATGATGTGGCGCTCTGGCAGTATATACTGCTGACAGCGGGAATGAGTTGCTGGCTCACATACGGGGTGATGATAAAGGAACTGCCCATTATACTGGCGAATTCCCTGTCTTTATGCTGTGTGATAATTATACTCATCATGAAAACAAAATACAGCAGTACGGGCCTTAAATCCCGGCTCTGATACCCGACGGCCGCGGCAGCCGGGGAAGAGTTTAATTTCAGTTTTCAGTTGCCGTTCTGAGTTTGTATTCACTTGCAACTTGCAAATTCCAAATTATAAATTCTCTTCGCTGGAGGTGGGCCGGGGCAGGCAGCGGAGAAATTTCGCCGATTTACATCGGCGGCGAGCCCGTTCACCTGTTGACTCGCGAATATACGCGATTAGGCTTGCGCGGGTTTTAGGGCGGCCTGAACGCTGATGTGCTTTGATGTTTGGGATGACGTAGATTAGCGCACAACACAGA
>DSBP01000263.1 GCA_011049465.1 bacterium
GCCATACTCATAGCCATAGTAATACGCACCTTTTTTATACAGGCCTTCAGAATACCCACAAGCTCAATGGAGGATACTCTCCTCATAGGCGACCAGCTCATAGCCAATAAATTCATTTACGGCTCCTCTGTGCCGTTTAAAAAGGAAAAGATACTTAAATTCGCCCATCCCAAGCGCGGCGATGTTGTGATATTCAGGTATCCTGAGGACCCGAAATTTATGTTTATTAAAAGGTGCGTCGCCATACCCGGAGACACGGTTGAGGTGAGGGACAAAAAACTGTACATAAACGAAAAAGCGCCCGTAGAGAAGAATTTTATATATCACAAGGACATAAGGACCTTTCCTGCTGCGTACGCGCCAAGGGATAATTTCGGGCCCTTTACAGTGCCTGAGGGGCATTTATTTGTAATGGGCGACAACAGGGATTTTTCGGCTGATTCCCGCTTCTGGGGGTTTTTGCCATACGATTATTTGAGGGGAAAGGCGTGGGTGGTGTATTGGCCGCCCAACCGGTGGAGAGGAATAAAGCACGAGACAGCCGCTTATGAAGGCGTCAAACCGGGTGTTGTTCAGGAAGCGCCCGCAGCTCAATAAAGCAAAAAGAGGTTCATTCAAATGGCCGGCCTGTATATTCATATTCCGTTTTGTGAAAAAAAATGCGGTTACTGCGATTTTTATTCTGTTGATAACGGCCATTATCTCATTGATGACTACATAAACAGCCTGAAGCAGGAATTAAGATACTACAGGGAAAAATATAATCCTTCCTATAATACCATTTACATAGGCGGCGGCACGCCCACGTCTTTAAGCGAAAAACAGCTTGATTACCTTTTTACCGTATTATTCGCGGACAGCCCGAAAAAGAACTTCAAAGAGATAACGATAGAGGCCAATCCTGAAACCATAACCGAAAAAAAGGCAAAGGTAATTTCCCTCAACGCCACAAGGGCAAGCATTGGCGGCCAGAGCTTCAGCAGCAGCGTGCTTAAAAACCTGGGGAGGATCCACAGCGCGGAAAAAACCGCGGAGGCCGTTTCCCTGCTCAGGGAAAAGGGAGTCGGTAATCTGAATATTGACCTTATGTCCGGGGTGCCGGGGCAGGACGCAGAGTGCGTAATAAATGATATAAAAAAAGCAGCAGCGCTTGAGCCCGGACACATATCGTTTTACATGTTTACCGCCTATGAAGGCACGCGGTTTTTTAAGGAGGCGCAGGGAAAGGAGGCTGACGGGGAAAGCCCGGAAATGTATATAAAAGGGGCAGGCGCCCTTGAAGCAGCAGGATATAGAAGGTATGAAATCTCTAATTTCGCGCTTCCGGGAAAGGAATGCGTTCATAATATGAATTACTGGCAGGGGGGAAGCTACATAGGCATTGGAGCAGCCGCTTCCTCGTTTTTTGAGGGCTCAAGATATACAAATGTCAAGGATGTGGAAAAATACATAAAACTTATCAAAGCAGGCAGTGATCCCGCTGAGATTGCGGAAAAACCGTCAAAAGAAGAGCTTGTAAGGGAGTTTATTATGCTCGGTTTAAGGATGAGGATAGGCATAGACGAGAGGGAATTCAGGGAGAGATTTAAATTTGATTTTTACGGCAAATATAGTAAGATTATTGATGATTTGGAAGCTCGTGAGATGCTTGAGAAAAAGGACGGTTTTATTTCCCTTACTTTAAAGGGGGTCTTGGTTTCAAACAGCGTTATTTCGGATTTTTTTTAGCGGCTGCGGAAATATAATTACGGAGGCGGTTATGGGTATTGCGGAACATGTTACAGAAAAGGCAAAGAGCGCCAAAGCAGCCTCATACATGCTGGCGGCACTGTCAACCGGTGAGAAGAACAGGGCTCTTGAGGCAGCCGCCGGTTTGCTTGATAAAAACAGGAAAAGCATAATAGAGGCAAACATAAAAGACATTGAAGCCTGCCGGGAAAAAGGGCTCAAAGATTCTTTCATTGACAGGCTCGCGGCAGGAGACAAACAGATAGACACGATGATAAAGTCATTAAGGGATGTCATAGCGCTTCCTGACCCTGCGGGCGAAATAACAGGGCAGTGGGAGAGGCCAAACGGGCTCAAAATCCGGAAAATGAGGGTGCCGCTGGGCGTCATAGGCATGATATTTGAGTCAAGGCCCAATGTCTGTGTTGAGGCGTCATCGCTCGCCATAAAATCAGGAAACAGCCTGCTTTTGCGCGGCGGTTCTGATTCGATAAATTCCAATATCAGCATAATAAAAATCATAAAAGAGGCTTTCCGCTCAGCCGGGCTTCCCGAAGGCGCGGTTGAGCTCGTTGAGGATACGGACAGAAAGGGCGTTGAGATAATGCTCGGCCTTAAAGGGTACATAGACGTAATCATACCGAGGGGCGGAAAAGGGCTCGTCGATTTGATTGCGGAAAAATCAAGGATACCCGTTATATATCATGACGCGGGAATATGCCACACATATGTTGATAAGGCCGCGGATATTGATATGGCGGTAAAGGTGTGCGTAAACGCCAAGGCGCAGAGGCCCTCCACCTGCAATGCCATGGAAACCATGCTTGTGCATAAGGATATAGCTCCGGAATTTCTGCCGAAAGCGGAGAAGGTGTTTGTTGCCGCAAAAGTCTCGCTGAAAGCGGACAAAGAATCAAAGGTTTTTATCCCTTCCGCGCAAGATGCGGCAGAGGATGATTACAGGACAGAATACAACGATTATATCCTGAATATAAAAATGGTTGGCTCAATAGAAGAGGCGCTTGCGCATATAAACACTTACGGCTCGCGCCATTCCGACGCCATAATAACAGGTGATAAGAAGGCGGCTGAAAAATTCGTAAAAGAGGCGGATTCGGCCGCGTGTTTTGTAAACGCGTCAACAAGGTTTCATGACGGGTTTGAGTTCGGGCTTGGCGCTGAGATGGGAATATCAAACCAGAAGCTGCACGTGCGGGGCCCGCTCGCTCTTGTGGGGCTCACTTCAGAAAAATATGTGGTTACAGGCGCAGGGCACATTCGTGAATAAATCATCTGTAATAGGGCTTTTCGGAGGAACATTCAACCCGCCGCATATCGGCCACGCTGAAATAGCAAAAGAGGCAATGTCGAGGTTCGGGCTGCAAAAGGTTGTTTTTATCCCTTCCCATATCCCGCCGCATAAGGACCCGAAAAATACAATAGACGCGTCCCACAGGGCAGAGATGGTAAAACTTCTCATAGAAAACAAGCCTGATTGTATTTTTTCGGATTACGAGGCGTCAAAAAGAACAGTATCATATTCCATTGACACAATAAAACACTACATGAGCAGTTTCCCCGGAAAGAAATTTTATTTTATAACCGGTTCCGACGCTTTTTATTACATTGACACATGGAAGGACTACAGCGACGTTCTAAGGCTGATTGAGTTCATTGTTTATGAGAGGGAAAATTATTCAAGGGAAAAAATTGCCTCGAAATTTCCTGATTTGAAGGGGTTTAAATGGATTGAAGGCGCGATTATAAGGATAGCCTCGTCGGACATCAGGCTCAGGCTGAGGAACGGTGAAAACTGTGTGGAAGAACTGGGCGAAAAGGTGTATGAATATATTGAAAAGAACGGGCTTTACAGGAAATGACCAGGCATAGGGGAACAAAAAAAATATTGATTGCAGGGTTTTTTCCGGTTTTTATGCTGTTGCTGCCGGTATTGTCACAGGCGGAAAACAACGGCTTCATCGAAGACCTCTTTTTTCGTGATTTTTGCGACGTGGGAACGGCTGTTGCGGCTGACCCGCTCAAAAGCATCATAATCGGGGGAGGAACTGCTGCGCTGACAGCCGCTGTTTTCTTAAATGACGGGCAAATAAGGAGGACGTTTGAGTCAAACAGGAACATTGTTAATGATTATTTATTTGAAGCGGCAAATATGGGAGGAGAGGGTTTGTTTGTGCTTGCGGCAAATTCCTTTTTCTTTTTAGGCGGCGAAAAGGAGAGAATGACCGGCCGGCTTGTTATTGAATCAATGCTTGTTTCAGGAGCCATTACATACGCAGCTAAAATGGCCGGAGGCAGGCTGAGGCCCTGGGATACCGGCAACCCGCGGGAGTTTAAGTCGTTTTCAGGAAACCAGTCAATGCCGTCGGGCCACGCCTCAACCGCTTTCAGCTGGGCCGTTGTCATAGGGGACAGGTATGATATTGGTTACATTACATATCCCCTGGCTTTTATGACTGGGCTGGCCAGAATTTACAAAAACGCGCACTGGGCATCTGATGTCGTGTCAGGCGCGTTTGTGGGGATTATTACGGCAAAGGCAATAATTAATTCCGACAGGGGAAGGGATTTTAAGATGTCGGCATTATTGACAGAGCGCGGAACGCCGTTAATCGGCGTATCCGCGGGGCTGTAGGTGGTATTATGATAAAAAAATCGGCGCTTCTTCTGATTTTTTTAGCCGCATCCGCGGTTTTATTTGCTCAGCCCAAAGATGAAAAAGAGCTTACCATTATAACAGACAGGCCCACAACACTCACTTACCCGAGTTATTGGCACACACCATTTGGCATAAACAGGGGAACGCCTTTCTGGCTCAGGGTATTTCTGGGGAACAGGACATATTTTAACAACCCGCAGGGGCTGGCGGCGACAAAACTTCTTGTTGAATACGGCAGAATCAATATAGGAAGGGATGACTGGCAGCTGACGGTTTACGGGATAAATTCCGGAAATTCCGAGGTAATATATAACAAGTCGATGCACGCGCTGGGGATTTTCGGAAGTTTTGGCAGCGGAGAAGGCCAGCTGAACAGGCCCATAGGGGTTGCCTGTAATGAGTACGGCGATGTTTATGTAGCTGATACAGGAAACCACAGGGTTTCAAGATGGTTTAATGACGGAAAAAATGTGAAGTTTATTTTAAACCTTGGAAAGCACGGAAGCGGGCGCGGAGAGTTTATAAGTCCGTCTTATCTGGCCCTTGATTCAGAAGGGAGGCTTTATGTATCAGATACCGGCAACAACAGGATTCAGGTTTTCAGCAAGTCGGGAGGGTTTCTGTATGAAATTTCAAAACAGGCTTCAATTACAGCGCCGCTCGGAATATCTGTAATTGACAGGGGCGAGAGGTTTTTGGGCTACAGGGAAGATTATATTTATCTGATTGACGGCGAGTTTAACAGGATACAGAAACTTACCCATGAAGGAAGGCCTGTGGCAAGAGTGAGGCTCGACGAGGAACTGGGAAAAACCGTCAGGCTTTTAACCCTGGATGTTGATTATTACGGCAATGTTTATGCTGTTGACAACCTGAATTCAATGATATACAAGCTGGACAGCGGCCTTAATTACATAACATCTTTTGGCAGTTTTGGAAAAAAGAGCTATGAGTTTGAAAATCCGACAGGAATAGCAATATACAAAAATTACGGGCAGGTCTTTGTCTCTGACAGGGAATCGGCCCAGTACTTCTGGATAGGCGCGGACGCGAGAAATTTTACGGCAACAAGGCAGGGAAATGATTTGAAATTCGATTTTTTTATAACAGAAAGGGCAAACGTAACCATAGAGATAGAAACGTGCGACAAGAGCAGCATAATTGTGTGCAGCAGCGTTTATTTTGATACGGGGCAGAATATTGTTAAATGGGAAGTACCCGGGGCTTATAAGGATAGTTTTAAGCCGGGGGCAGTGTTGAAGGCAACTCTGAAAGTCATGGCAACCTATTCGTCATACCCGCATATTCTCAGAATTGTGACGACAGAGATTAGAAACTGATATAC
>DSBP01000061.1 GCA_011049465.1 bacterium
GCCTGGAGCTCCACAAATTCGCCGTTTTCCGTCATAATAACATTCATGTCAACATCAGCGCTTGAATCCTCCGGGTAATCAAGGTCAAGCAGCGCCTCTCCTCCCGCTATCCCGGCTGATACGGCGGCTACAAACTGTTTCACAGGATCGCTTTTGAGCTCCCCTACATCTTTTAAAAATCTAACCGCGTCCTTGAGCGCCACAAAAGCCCCTGTAACAGCGGCAGTGCGCGTGCCTCCGTCCGCCTGAATAACGTCAGCGTCAATGACAATTGATTTCTCACCGAGTACCTTCATGTCCACAACACTTCTTATCGCCCTTCCGATGAGCCGCTGTATCTCAAGCGCGCGGCCGTTTGGCCTGCCCTTAAAAGCATCACGCTGCATCCTGACCGATGTTGAGCGCGGCAGCATGGAGTATTCGGCCGTTACCCATCCCAAACCTTTTCCCTTGAGAAACTGCGGCACCTCATGCGACACAGAAGCCGTGCATATGACCTTTGTCTCCCCGAACTCAACAAGGACAGAACCCTCGGCATGTTTTGTAAAGTGCCTTGTAATCTTAACGGGCCTGAGTTCGTCCGGCCGCCTGTTTAATGCTCTCATGTGAACTCCTCGTTTTTTTTTAACGCCTTCCGCGTTTTTTTCGTGTGACCGGGGCCGCAACACAGGGCCTTGAATATGTGGCCTTTGCGTTTTCCGATTCCCAAACCCCGACCTTTACCAGTTTCGCCCCTTTTACCCTCTTTTCAAGGCTGCCAAATACATAAAAAGCTATATTTTCGGCGGATGTGTTGTTTTTTCTGAAATATTCCACATCTTTATTCAGATACTTGTGGTCAAGGCCTTCAAGAACCGTGTTCAGGCTTTCTTTCAGTATCCCAAAATCAACCCCCAGCCCGTTTTTCTGAAGCCCTGCGCATTCAAAAACCGCTTCGACAATGTAATTATGCCCGTGAATATGCTCGCACTTGCCTTTATAATCACGCAGGTTGTGCGCCGCGGCAAACCCGCCCCTCACCGCAAGCTCATACATTATTTAACCCCGCCTTTTACGGATTTAAGCGCTATTTTTTTCGCAGCCACCATGCTTTTTTTAAGAAACATCTTCCCCACTTTATTGAACGCCTCCGGCGTGTCAGTCACAAAAAACCGCGCCCGCCCCTTTATTTTGGAGCGACGCTGAAAATTTTTCCGCCCGATAAACGAAACCACTTCCCGTGCTGTCTCTCCCGCCGAGTCTATTATGCCGACACCGGGCATTATCTTCTTAATCAGGGGTTTAAGCAGAGGATAGTGCGTGCAGCCCAGCACCAGAACCCCTATTTTTCTCTCCCTGAAGAACCGGAGATATTTTCTTAAAACCGCCTCCGTCTCTTTTTCCTTGAGCCAGCCCTCTTCCACCAGAGGAACAAGCAGCGGCGCTGCCCTTACAAATATCCTTGTTTTGGGAGAAATCTTTTTTATCGCGGACTCATATGCGCCGCTTGATATTGTCGCTTTTGTACCTATCACGCCTATGGTTCTTCCTTTGGCAGCCTTAACCGCTGCTTTGGCTCCGGCGTCTATTACCCCTATTACGGGCATTTTGAAACTGCTTTTAATTTTTTTCAGCGCTATGGCCGAAGATGTGTTGCAGGCAACAACAGCCATCTTAACCCCTTTGTGCCTTAAAAACCCCGTGTTTTCAAGGGAAAATCTTATTATTGTCTCTTTTGTCTTTGTTCCGTAAGGCGTCCTGGCCGTATCCCCAAGATATGTAATATTTTCAAATGGAAGCGCCCTCATCAGCTCTTTTACAACCGTAAGCCCGCCAAGCCCTGAGTCAAAAACGCCTATGCTCCTGTTATCCATTGCAGCCTCTCTTATTCATGGGTTATTCAACCTCAATAATATCATATTCGCGCGAGCCGAGGCCTATTTTTTCCGCGTGCTCAATATGTTTTTTCCAGTTTGTCTCCGGATGCGCCATGCGGAACTTGTCGGATTCCGCATGCTTCATATCGTAATTTTTTTTGCCTTCTATATTATGCATAACGGGCTTTGTCCTGTTAATCATCTCAGCAGAGGCGTAATCAAGCGCCACGGGGTCAAACGAGGCCATTATACCGATATCCGGCGTTAAAAATCCGTCGGTTGACGGGATACAGTCGCACTCCGGCGTTATATTCAGAAGAAAATTTATGTAAAAGACCCTGTTTTTTTTGTTTAATACGGCCGCCAGGGCGTATTCAGCCATCTTTTCCTGCATTGCGTCAAGGCCGGTGTCCCACTTTGAGCTTATTGCGTCAAACCTGCATACCGCGAGGCACTCGCCGCAGCCGCTGCATTTGTCCGTGTTGATGCGCGCCCTGCCTGTTTCCTCATCCGTTTCAATTGCGCTGAAACCGCACCACTCCAGGCACTCCCTGCAGGCAGCGCACATCTCAGAGTTAATTTTCGGGCTCGCGCCGGAATGCTGCTCCTGTTTTCCGCCTCTCGCGGCGCATCCCATGCCAATATTTTTTATCGCGCCGCCCATTCCCGTCATCATATGCCCCTTAACATGCGAGACCACAATCATGGCGTCCGCCCAGTAAAACGCGGACCCTATCTTTGCCTTTTTAACATGAGTTTTGTTTACCTCAACCTCCACAAAATCGGTTCCAAGCAGCCCGTCTCCTATAATAACAGGCGCGTTCACGGTGGCAAAGGAAAAACCGTGCTTTACCGCTGTTTCAGCATGTTTCACCGCGTTGTTTCTCCCGCCCACATAAAGAGTGTTTGTGTCGCAGATAAACGGATTTCCGCCGCAAATCCTCACCCTGTCCGCTATCGCCCTGTAAAAGAGGGGGCTCACAAAGGAGATATTTCCAGGCTCTCCAAAATGGGCCTTTATCGCGACCAGGCTCTTTTCTTTGATAATGGAGCCGGCGCCCGCGCGGTCAAATATTTTTACAAGCCTGTCCGTTATGCTGTCGTTAAAATGGGAGGCCCCTGATTTCGTAAAAAAGACATCCGAACCCAATAGTATGCTCCTTAAATGCGGGTTATTTTGACTTGAGCAGCTTATACTCCACGCTGTCAACAAGAGCCAGCCAGCTCGCTTCGATTATATTTTCCGATACGCCGACAGTCGTCCATACATCCGTTTTGTCGGAACTCTCTATCAGCACCCTGACTTTGGCCGCTGTCCCTTCGGCCCCCTCAATCACCCTCACCTTAAAATCAACAAGATGCATGGATGATATCGCGGGGTAAAACTTTATGAGAGCTTTTCTCAGCGCGTTATCAAGCGCGTTTACGGGCCCGTTCCCCTCCGCAGCCGTGTGTTCAAGCCTCTCCTTTACCTTTATTTTTATGGTTGCCTCGGTGTAAAGAATGCCTTCCCGCTCCTCATCTATTACCCGCAGCCCCTTAAGCTCAAAAAACGGATTATACTTGGAGAGGCTTTTTTTGAGAAACAGCATCAGTGAAGCGTCCGCCCCCTCAAATTCATAGCCTTCGCTCTCAAGCTTCTTAATCTTAACAATAAAATCTTTTGTCCTTGGGTCGTCTTTTGGCAGGTTAAAGCCGAGTTCTTTTGCCTTGAACATAAGCGAGCTTGCGCCTGCCTGGTCCGATATCAGTATGCGCCGCGTGTTTCCTACAAGCGCGGGCTCCATGTGCTCGTATGCCCTGCTCTCCTTGATTACGGCATTGGCGTGAACGCCCGCTTTGTGAGCGAACGCGTTTTTTCCCACATAGGGCTGCTTGTCATCAGGCGGAATGTTTGATATTTCGTATATGTAGTGCGCCGCCTCTGTCAGTTTCTTAAGCGATTTTTCAGGAAGTGCCTGAAAACCCATCTTGAGGCTGAGCGCGGGTATTATTGACACGAGGTTCGCGTTTCCGGTCCTCTCGCCAAAACCGTTCATTGTCCCCTGCACCTGCGTAAAACCGTTTCTCACAGCCATCAAAGAATTCGCGACAGCAGTATCAGCGTCATTATGAGTGTGTATCCCGAGCTTTATCCTGATGTTTTCAACCACCGCAAGAGTAATCCTGTCAACTTCAAAAGGCATTGCTCCGCCGTTGGTTTCGCACAGGCATATGCAGTCTGCTCCCGCATCTTCGGCCGCTTTTATACATTTTAACGCATACTCGGGGTCATCCTTAAACCCGTCAAAAAAATGCTCCGCGTCGAATATAACCTCTTTTTTTCTCTCCTTAAGATACGCGACTGATTCCCTTATGATAACGAGGTTCTCCTCACGCGTAATATTGAGGACCTTCTCAACATGCAGGGCCCATGATTTCCCGAATATGGTTATAACATCCGTTCCCGCGTCAAGAAGCGAGTTTAAGGTGGCGTCATCCTTTACCCTGTTTTTTGCCCGCCTCGTGCTTCCGAAGGCCGCTATCTTTGAGTGGCGCAGCTTCAGTTTTTTTACCTTTTTAAAAAACTCAATATCCTTTTCATTTACGCCCTTCATGGGCCAGCCGCCCTCGATATAATCAACACCAAGCGCATCCAGCTTTTTCGCGATAAGCAGCTTGTCCTCAAGCGAGTAATTAATCCTGGCGCTCTGAGAGCCGTCCCTTAATGTCGTGTCATAAATATGCACTTTTTTATTCATGTCAGCCTCACTTCAGAAAAATACGCAGGAGAACATAAAAAACCGCCAGCACAACATATATGACCGCAAGAACCTTAAGGTGCCACGCTATTGAAAACTCCTTAACCTTCTCTTTTTCCGGCTTTTGCACGGGCTGTGAATCCTGCGGTTTTATTCCTGTTTCCTGTGTCTCTTCCATTTTTTGCCCCCTTTATCCCTGTTTTTCTTTTGACAGCCTTTTCCTGCCGAGCCCAAAAGCCCGGTGAAGCGCCTTTACGGCCTTTTCCACATCATCTTCTTTTACAACAACCGATATCTTGATCTCCGACGTGGAAATCATCTCAATATTAATCCTGTTGTCGGCAAGCGCCTTAAACATCTTTGTCGCTATTCCGGCGTGCGTGCGCATCCCCACTCCTACGGCCGATATCTTGCCTATCTTCTCATCCATGACATAACCCGTTGCCTTCACCGCTTTTATTATGGAATCAAGCGCTCTTTTTGCCCTCACGACATCTTTCCTGAATATCGTAAACGAGATGTCAGTCGTGCCCTTCTGGCTTATGTTCTGGATTATTATGTCCACGTTTATCTCGGCATCCGCTATTTTTCTGAATATAACGGCCGCAATTCCGGGCTTGTCCGGCACGTTAAGAATGGTCACCTTTGCCTCTTTTTTATTGTATGTTATGCCGCTTACCACTATTTTTTCCATCCTGGAATCCTCCTTTTTAATAATGGTTCCTTTCCTGCCGGAAAAGGTCCCTCTCACATGAAGCACTACATTATAATTTTTCGCGAACTCAACCGACCTGTTGTAGAGCACCTGCGCGCCGCTGCTGGCGAGCTCAAGCATCTCGTCGTAAGAGAGATAATCAATTTTTGAAGCGTCAGGGCATACTGCCGGGTTAGTTGTCAAAACTCCGTCAACACCCTTCAAAAACTCGCACACATCCGCCTTGAGCGCCCGCGCGAGCGCCACAGCCGTCAGGTCAGAGCCTCCTCTGCCCAGAGTTGTTATGTTGTCATCTTTTGTGATTCCCTGAAATCCCGCGACAACCGCGACATAACCTTTTTTCAAAGCGTCTTTAACCTTGTTTATTCCCTTTATCCCCTTTATTCTTGCCATCGTATGTTTTTCATCGGTTATTATGCCGACCTGCGCGCC
>DSBP01000342.1 GCA_011049465.1 bacterium
GGCTATCCTTGGTTGCGTTTTATTTTCACACAAACGTTTTCGATAAAACAAAAAAACCGCGGCTAAACCGCGGTTTTTTTGTTTTATAACAGCCTTAAATGCTATTTTTTCATCATTATGAAATATATGTCATCCACAAAGACCTCAAACCTTCCCTGATTTCCTCCGAACTGGAGCCCGACCGTCCCTATTCCCGAGGTGTCAAAATTAAGGTTTCCTTCCTGATTTCCCGAGTATATGTTCCTGAAAAACTCATCCAATGGGATTATATACTCATTCCAGTCGCCGGTGCCGGTCTGGTCAGGCGAGTTCCAAAACTCTCCGTCAGCGTCGTTCGCGCCCGCTTCATTTACAAAGACATAAAAGGTCTTTCCCGGAGGCGCATTGACCCACAGGCTTACCGCGTCCCTGCCTGAAGCGTCAACAAAACCGGCCTCAGGCGAGGCTCCAAAACCGCATCCCCAATCCGAGTCTGTGCCCGTGTTAACAACAGCCTTTGCGCTGTATTCGCCCGCGCGGGCAGTGTCTGTGCCGGGAACGCTGATACTGTATGCCGCGGAAGCGCCGCCCACCCTGTTGGCATAGCTGTATGAGCCGTGAAGAGTGCCGCTCTCAAAATCCTCAAACAACACAGGCGGCAGATCCTGTCTTTCAACAGCGGCTGTCTCGGTTTTCGGCATCTTCGGGTTTCTCACTGATATAACACCCGCGCACGCGCTGAAAAAAAATAACGCAGCCACAGCCGATATGATTATATTCTTTGTTCTGTTCACGCTATCCTCCTTGATTATATTCACTCTATAATTTATTGCGTTTATCAGTAGAACTCAATATGGTCAACCCAAAGTTCAATTGAAGCGTGCGGCTGGCCGACTGTCTGGAATTGTATGTCTGTCCCCATTTTAAGGGCCGCCTCTTTGTCTGTTACAACAGTCCCCCAATAAGGCTCCTGGGTAAAGTTTGAATACGGTATTGTAAGCTGCGTCCAGTCAGGAGGCGCTATAAAGGCGTATCCAAAATGGTTGTCGCCCTCCCCGTCAAGAAAGAGCGGGCTTGACGACATTATCTTCATCCTGTAGCCGTTATAATCACCCTTTGTCCAGAACCTTACACCGGTTACACCTGTCCACACATCAACAGGGGCTTTGGGGTCAAGGAAGGAACAACCCATTCCCACAAACCCATATGTAAAATCCGTGGTGACAACGCCTGTCATCCTTGCCGCATATGAAGAGCCCGGCCTGTCAGTCACTGCTGTCATAAAAAACGGTTCAGCTGCCATCCCGTTCCTTTCCCACTGCCCGTCCGTCCAGGGCACGACATACGAGGAACCCGGCGGGGTTGACGCCGCGTAATCATCATATGTGTACCAGAATCCGCCCCAGTTGTTCTCGTTGTCATTGTCCTCCATGTCGTCAAATATACCAACCACATCAAATCCGGCCGCCTCTGTGGTTGGTGTTACCGTTGGTGTATTAATCGCTGTGTTAACAGGCGCCGGGCCTCCGCCGCCTGACCCAATATCAGCCGCTGTCAGCTCAATTACCTTTCTGTTGTCACAGGCAAAAGACAATACCGCAACAATTATAATTCCCGCCAATACTAAAACAAGGTTCTTTTTCATACCATCCTCCTGAGACAAGAATTCATAAACACCCCTGCCCGTTTATTTAAAGATCACATCATCTATTAAAATCTCTCCTCCACCCTGAGCGCCGCCCACCTGCAAACCGACTGTGCCTATTCCGACAGTATCAAGCAGGTTATTGCCGTTCTGGTTTCCTGAATATATGTTTTTATAAAACAGGTCAAGCTCCAGTTCATATTCTTTCCACTCTCCCGCTCCTGTCAGGTCAGGCGAGTTCCAGAACTCGCCGTCAGCGCCGTTCGCGCTCGCCTCATTTACGAATATATAGAACCTCATGCCGTGCGGAGCGTTAATCCAAAGCGAAACATACTCCCGGTCAGCCGCGTCAATAAAACCGCCGCCGTATACGGACTGGAACCCGAAACCGCATCCCCAGGCAGGGTCAGCGCCCGTATTAAAGACAGCCTTCGCAGCGTAATTTCCCGATTTCGGCGCATCAACACCGGGCTCGCTTATGGCGATTTTGGCTGACGCGCCGCCCGCTGAATTGGCGTATGAATACCCTCCTATAACAGCGCCCGCCTCAAAATCCTCAAATACGACACGGGGCTTTTTGGGCACATATTTTTCAGGCACGAACTTACCGCCTGTCAGTGCGGGCACCTTAAGCGACACATAACCCGCGCACGAGTTGAATATAAATCCTGCTATAATTGCGGCTGTAAAATATTTTATCTTCACTTCACGCCTCCAATCTTAAATTAGAGAACTTTTTACAACGGGGCAGCCGCAGCCGCCCCGTTGTAAATATTCCAATCAGTAATAAAAATAGATGTCGTCAACCCAAATGTCAATTGAAGTGTGCGGCTGCCCCCGTGTCTGGAACTGCAGCGCAGTTACCTCGCTTAACGCGTCATTCAGGGCAACCGTGCTGCCCCAACTTTCCTGCGTAAAGTTCGCAAAAGGAATCTGCTGCTGAACCCAATCAGCTGTCGTTGCAAATTGACGGTTGTAATGATCATCGCCATCTCCTAACTGAAAATCCGCGTGCCCTGATGAGAGTTTAACCATATAGTTCTTTCCGTCCCCCTTTGCCCAGAAACTCACACCCGTAAAATTCCTCAGGTCCATCGACACCTTGTTCCCGTCCACCTCGTCAAGCAGGTTAACGCCCATTCCAACAAACCCGTATTCAAAATCTGTCGTGACAACTCCGGTTATCCTCGCCGCGCAACCGACACCTCCCCTTCCGAGCGCGCTCATCTCAAACTCATAGCCCGCCCCGCCTTTTGCCTCTGTAAGGGGCCAGACCTCTGACGTCCCTTCGTCCTCCGAGTCATCATAAGTGTACCAGTAACCCGGGCCGCCTGCGCTCTCCGGAATAGCGTTGGCGTTATTGCAATCTTCCATGTCATCAACCAAAAACGGCGCCAGCGTTGATGTCGGCTCAGGCGTCGGCTCTGCCTCTGTCGGCGATTTCCTTCCGCAGCTTACGGCAACCGCGGCGATTAACACAAAAAACACTAACACTAAAACAAATGCCCTTTTCATTTCTCTTACACCTCCTTTTTTTTGTTTTTAACTTCTTACTTTACTTTTTTGCCTTGATGTCAGCCTGTCCCCAGTTCTTCGGGTGCTGCCAGTCGTCCTTGTCGCCTTCCCATGTAAGCTGAATCTTTCTTGTCCTGCCCCTGTCAGCCTGGTCGTCAAGCGCCACGTCAAAGCCGATTTCAAGGCCTTCCACTATATCATAACCCTCAAGCACATCCGCGGGAATCCTAGCCTCAAGAATGTAACCCTTTTTTGTTGCGCGCGACTTAACCTCTCCCGCGGTTACCTGCTTGTTGAGGTTGTACACATAAATCGAGGGCTTGGGGTCATACTTGCCCGTTGATTTGGAGATTGAGCCCGGGCTTATTCCGATCTGGTAATCAGACTGGCTGTAAATCTCCCTGTTTGGGTCGGAATTGTCAAACCCGACAAAAAGTTCCACTGAATTTCCGTCGTAAATATTGCCCTCTGTCTTGTTGTTGAATATCCCCTGCTTGCTCGTCACATCCGCCAGCAAATAGATGTCATCATCGGTAAACGTGACATAAATATCCGCAGACGGCTTTACTTCAGCGCTGTCCCATATCATGCCTCCGATTGCCACCTGCTCCTTTTTGTTTAACTGTATCGGCTTAATTCCCAGAGCCTTCCAGTCATCGAGCTTCGCGTCAACCGTTATCCCGCCCTTTATCTTATAGAGCGTGGTTGAAGCCTTTTTCGCGTAAAGGTGCGCCGCGAAAACAACAGTTAAAACAACCGCCATTGCCACAAGCTTTTTCATAATCATTTCCTCCTTTTCCTTTTTTATTCTCCTGAGCCTTATTACAGGGCTGTTTGGCGCCTCGTTACTTATTTGACGCGCCTGCGCCCGGCTCTGTTGTCAGCCCAATTAAAAGTTAATTGAAACCCGCACGTCAAGCTCCTGGACGGTGAATGTATTCTTAGGAACACGAACATTCTCAACTATCGTATTTGAGAAGGATATACCCACAACAGCGGGCTTTGCTATCCTGTACTCAAGCCCGCCGCCTATCGCGGTCACATTCATGTCAAACTCCTGTATGCCGCCCGTCACGCCGTTTCCTACCCAGAATTCCTTGCCCGCGAATACATTGTTTTTGAAACCCGCATGCGCGGTGAGTTTTCTCCTTATAATCTCATATTCAAGCCCGGCGTCAATTACAGATGAATCAAATGCCACTTCTGTATTTTTCGTGCCTGCTATGCTTTCCATCTTATATCCGCCGTATGCCTTTATCTGCCATATATTCAGCTTCAGCCCGCCGCCAACCACAAGAAAATCCCTGCCCGCGTCCTCCAATTGCGCCAATGATTCAAAGATAACAAGCGGCTCAATCATGCCGTCAAGATAGCTTCCTGACAACTCAACACCAAACCCCTCCCTGTCAGGCGTCGCGTCCCCAAACGGGGATGCGCTGTTTTCATATATGGGAAAACCAAGCAGGTTTCCAGCTCCCGCAATGCCATTATAACTCACATTGATTCTGTTGAAATACTTTGTGAAGGGGTATTCCGTGCCTCCTATATAGTAGCGGGGCGGCTTCTCGCCTATGTTCCAGGTTGAGTTCTGCGTAATGTAAAGATAGTTGTCCGCTTCATTGTATATCCTTGTTTGCGCAGCGTATGCCGTATAGAACCAGTCAACCGACCTGAAACTGCCCTTAAGTTTTGTGTTAAACGCATTAAGCTCAAGCCCGCCGACAACGGCCATTCCGGGCTCGTAGTTGATAACCCACTTGTTGTTTGTGTACCAGGACATGGCTGCCTCTCCGTACAGCTTAATCATATTTTTCAGGAACGCCAATTCAAGGTCAGCGGACCCCACATAGTTATTGACAACAGGAGCGTTGTAATCACCCGTGTCTTTCGCATCAATTATCTCATTGTAGTTAAAACCGATTTTAGCGGTGAAAATTTCAGGCGCGATTTTATTCAGCGCAAAATCGCTCGACACCCTGCCGCCTATCATATACTGGTCGTGCTTGTTTTGCACTTCGTCATTGTATACGTTTCCGGCAATACGTTCTGTCCTGTACGAGGGCTTTGATGCCTGATGAAACTCATGCAGCCTCGCGCCAAGAACCTGTATGTCAAGGTCAACAACATCAAAGAGCTCGACGATGGTGTGGATTTTTCCGCCTGACAGGGGCCACGAGTTATCAATAAGATACAGCTCTTTTTTATTCATATCGCGCCTGTCCTTAAATACCTTTGCCTCAAAAGGACGCTCGTCCTCAACCGCCCAGAGCGTAAGCGGGGTCAGCTTCCCCTGGTAATCGCCCACAATAAAGGCTATGGGATACTCCCCCTGTATAAAAAACCTCTTTAATCCGTAAACGTCAAACGAGCCCCAGAACCCTCCAAAGAGGTTCAGCAGCCTGAAAGTCGCCTCAGCGTAAACCTGTTTGTTGGCGTTGAGGGAGAACATAAGGTCAATATACTGCGTAATCGGTCTGTACCTCATGGCGTGCGGCAACGGTTCCCCGAATAACAGCACGTCTGTCATATACGCGCTTGACTCGCCGTTTATGCGCA
>DSBP01000344.1 GCA_011049465.1 bacterium
CCATTACTCCGCATATAAACCCGTCCCCGTCTTTATATGAAACTCCGAGCCTGTTCATTCCGGTATTTATCTTGATGTGAACAGGCACAAAACGTTTTTTCCTGCAGGCTTCACGGGATAAGGCGCGCGCCTCATTCATGCCGTATACAGAGGGTTCAAGCCCGTACTCTATGATTTCCCCCGCTTCATCCGTATGAAAACCCCCGAGAATTATTACGGGAGCCCTTATGCCCGCCCTCCTCAGTTCAACACCCTCGCTTACCCTTGCCACACCGAGAGCCTGAGCCCCGTGCTTTCCGGCAAATAACTTTGACACCTCTTCGGCGCCGTGCCCGTATCCGTCCGCCTTTACGACCGGAAAGATTTTCGCGTTTCCCGCGAATCTCTTCACAAGATTGTAATTGTAAGAGAGCGCCGCGAGGTTTATCTCTGCCCACGGCGCGGCTTTTTTCCGCGCCTTAGATGACGCCGGCATTTCCGCCCACATCCTCGTCTGTTGTCATCCCCGACACCTGCTCAAATACGGTAAGCGCGGGTATGAACCACACCTGCTGCTCTCCTGTCGGGCCGTTACGGTTTTTTTCTATCATCAGCTTGCACTTAATCGTCTTTCTGCTGAATGTGGCGCCCGTGTCATAGGTCTCTGTTGAAACCCCCTCTTCCTTGCCTTCCCTGGCTATGAACATGACAACGTCAGCGTCCTGCTCTATCGCGCCGCTCTCCCTCAAATCCGACAGCTTGGGAGTGGAAGATACCGGCCCCCCCTTAAACTTGGAGACCTCTCGCTTTTCCGATTCCCTGTTCAGCTGGGAAAGCGCCACAACCGGGACATTCATCTCCCTCGCGAGCGCCTTAAGAGACCTTGATATCTGGGCTATCTGCTGTTCTCTCGGCATTGACTCGTTTGGTTTTACAAGCTGCATATAGTCAACTATTATGAGGTCAAGTTTCTTGTTCTCCCGCCTGAGTTCTGACATAAGGTTTCTTGCCTTTGCCCTCATCTCAAAGACGCCGTTGTCATCGGTGTCAATGAAGATGGATGCGTTTGAGAGCTCGCCGGCCACGCGCACCAGCCCCGCGTCTTCCTCCATTGTTATAAATTTGCCTGTCCTGATTTTTTGAAGGTCAACCCTGGATCCGATGGCAAGAAAACGCCTTATCAAATCCTCCGCGGTCATTTCGAGGCTGAAAATCAGCACGCATTTATCCCTGTCAACAGCGGCGCGGTACGCGATATTCATGGCAAGGGATGTTTTTCCGAGCGAAGGCCGGGCCGCTATGATTATCAGCTCAGACGGCTGAAGCCCGGATGTAAAATCATCAATTTTCTTATATCCCGTCTCAATCCCCACATGGGCATCTTTACCCCGTCCCAGTTCTTTCATTCTCTCATAGACATCAAATATCATGTCTTTTACCTTTTTTACCGCGCCTGTCTGCTCCCTCTGGCGTATCTCAAAAATTATCCTCTCAGCGTCCTCAAGAATCGCATCGGGCGGGTTCTCCTCGCTGAACGACGCTTCTGTTATCCCCACAGAGAAATCTATAAGGTTTCTTAATACCGCCTTTTCCCTGACTATCCGGGCGTACTCCTCGGCGTGAGCCGCTGTCGGGACATTTTCCGGAAGAGCCGTCACATAAGACGCGCCGCCCGCCTCTTCAAGCAGCCCCTTGTCCTTAAGCTCTGCCGTTACCGTAAGCAGGTCTATGGCCGCGTTTTTTGTATTTATATCTTTCATGGCGGAAAAAATCCTGCGGTTTCTCGGGTCATAAAAATCCTCGGGCATCACTATATGCGCCACCTTGTCAAAGACTTTGTTTGTCTGGAGCACCGAGCCTAAAAGCGACTGCTCCGCGTCTGTGTTCTGCGGCGGTATCTTGCCCGTTACGGGCACGGCATTTTTCTCTATTACGCTTTTATCCCTGCCTGTTCTTTTTTTCATCCTCTTTTGCCACCTTTACCTTTATCTCCGCGCTTATGTCTCCCTTAAGGCGGATCTTTACCCTGTATTCGCCAAGTTCCTTGATGTGCTTTTCCATAACCACGGAGGATTTTTCCACCCCGTACCCCGCAGCAGCAAGCGCGGCCGATATATCGGCCTCAGCCACGGAACCAAATAGTTTATTGTCATCCGAGGCCTTTTTCGCTATTACTATTGCGGTTTCAGAGAGCTTTTTCGCGGCCCGCAGCGCGTCTTCCCTCTCCTGCGCCTCCTTTGCCGCCTTTTTTGTCATCTGCTCTTTTACAACTTTAAGGCCACTGCCCGACGCGGGAACAGCTTTGTTTGACGGAAAAAGAAAATTCCTGGCGTAACCGTCAGAGACCTTTACTATCTCCCCCGCTTTGCCCAGGTTCTTGATGTTTGCCTTCAGTATCACTTCCATTGTTTTTTCCCCTTTCTATTCTTCTGAAATTAAACCATGTGTCAAGTATGCCTGTCAACATCATAATAAGCGTAAGGCTGCCCACAAAAACTATCAGCATATATAAAAAAACCCGCACAGGAAACGCCACCCTGTACTTCATCAGGTAAAACGAGGTTACGGCAAGGCCGATAAAGAAATATATATTCGCCATAATAAAAACTCCGTTCAGCCCGGCAACAGCGGCGCGGCTTCCCAGATATTTTTCGCCCAGCGCAAGCGCGAGAAGAAGAATAACCGCCCACGCCGCCCGCTCATTAAGCCTCCACAGCGGAAAAGGCGGTATCCTGTTGTCTATATTATATCGCTTTAACGCGATGGTTTTTACCACAAAATAATTCAGGAACACCATAAAAAGAACCGATACAAATATCCATGAGGGCAGTGTTTTTGTGACAAGCAGGTCAAAACGGTTTTTCAGCGACTCTATCTGCGCGGCTGAAGCCCCCCTTTTTTCCTGATGCTCTATTACGGTCTCAAGGTTGTTGTTTAATTCGGCATACAGGTAAGCTCCAATGTCGTGGCCCAGTATGTTTTTTACGCCGAAATAAAAGAGGGCCAGCGCTATAACAGCATAAGCCAGCCCCGAACCCACGACCCCGGCCCAAGACGCGCCTTTTCGAATCATGGACATCATTATCAAACCCATAACCGCAAAAAAAATCAGCAGGAGTGTAAAACTGATTATTAAATTCAATACGATGCTCAGCATGGCCCCGTCCTTGGAGACTTATTTGGCGCGGAACACGGAATAATCAATAAGGCCTATTCGGCAGTAAAGGGTATAACCCCGGCTTCTCTTCCTTTTTTCACAGCCTTCGTTACTGTCCTCTGGTGCTTGGCGCAGTTTCCGCTGACGCGCCTCGGTATTATCTTGCCTCTTTCGGTTATATAGCTTTTTAAGAAGTCGGCGTCTTTGAAATCAATTCCCTCTGTCTTTCCCGAGCAGAGCCTGCACCTCTTCTTTTTTATCCTCTTAAACATGAAGCCTCTGGGCTTCGACGGCTTAGTTGACATTACAATTCCTCCTTAAGGATATCGCGTTAAGTTTAAAACGGCACGTCGCTTGACGGCCCGCCGTGCGTATCGTGTTCCGGCGCTTCCGCGTCGCCTGTATGTGTTTCTCCGTCCTCTTTTTTCTTTCGTCCCACAAACTGCACCCTGTCAGCCACAACTTCAAGAACACTCCTCGGCTGGTTTGTCTCGGGGTCGTTCCATGTCCTGTACTGAAGCCTTCCCTCCACAAAAACAGCCGAACCTTTCTGCAGGTATGTGTGGCAGCTCTCCGCCTGCTTTCCCCACACAACTATGGTCACATAACAGACTTCTTCACGCTTCTCGCCTGTTTGCGTTGTATATGTCCTGTTGACAGCCAGCCTTATGTTTGTTACAGGCTGCCCGTTTTTTCCGTACTTAAGCTCAAGGTCCTTTGTAAGATTCCCCATCAGAAAAACCCTGTTAAGATTTGCCATTTTGTCCCCTCCTAATAAGTTTCATTTAAGCTCAGCTTTCAGGCTCTGCGGGCGCTTTTTCTGTCTCCGGCTCCGCCGCAGCGGGTTCCGCGGCCTCCGCAGGCCCGGCCTGCGGCTGTGCTGCTGCCGCTTCCGCAGCCGCTTTTTTCTTTGATTTCTTCTTTTTTACCGGCTTAAACGGCACAACAACGGATATCATAAACCTGATTATCTCCTCAGTAAGCCTTATCCTGTCCCTTAATCCGGCAACAGCCTCAGCCGGAATGGAAGCCTTAAAATAACAGTAAATTCCGTCCCTGTTCTTTTTGATAATATAAGGAAGCCTTTTCTTCTCAGGCGGTTTCTCCTCTTCTATCTGAGCCCCGGCTTCTGTCAGGTATCCCTTTACCCTGCCAAGAATAGCAGCAACCTCCTCATCTGTTAAAACAGCCTTTAGATATACCATAACCTCATAACTTCTTGTCATCTTCAAAAACTCCTTTCATAGTAGAGAAATTTTTCTACGGAAGTATAAAATTATCATATTAAAGACTGTTTGGCAAGAGGTTTTTTTGGGCTTATTTTCGGCTTATGTCGGATTGAGGCTTCACACCCTCCTCTTTTTAACCCCTTTTAGAAGCTTATTACCGTGCTTTTTCAAAAACGTATTAACGGCTGTCCGGCTGACTCCGTCCGTGCATCCTATACGCGTGACCGCAGCTGCTCCGGCTGCCTGCGCGTACAGGGCTGTATTCAGGAGATTTTTTTCAATCGCGAGCTTTTCCCCCAGGCCCGTCCCCTTAAGGCGGCTTAACGCGTTTATAACAGCTGCAGTAAAAGCATCCCCTGCGCCTGTCGGGTCAGCGCAATTAACAGGAAAAACCGGCATCCTGTATTCCGCGCCATTGTAAGAAAAAAGGAGCGGCCCGCCTCCCGAGCTTATAAATACCAGCTTAACACCATGCCCGGCAAAGACCCTCAAAGCCTCCCGCATATCGGTTTTTCCCGTAAGTATTCCCGCCTCCCGGTCATTGACATGCAGGACATCTATGAACCTGCCGTACCCGCTGATTTTGCTTTTGTAACCGGCGTCCGTAATGATGCAGTCAACAACATTTATGGCGCCGGCCGCGGCAGAATGCCTGAGTATTTTTCCCAACGCCCTGTCAACAGCAGGCAGTGAAGATGTTTCTCCCGCGTAAAATATATGGGGCCGAGCGCTGTTTATGAGCCCTATGGCCTCGTCTGCGGAATACAGGCCGTTTACCCCCCTGTCGCCTATAAATGCCCTTCCCTTTTTTGAGAATCCTATTATGATACACTTGGCGCTGCGCCGGTTCTTTATTTTTTTTATCCGCGCCGCGACCCCGTATTTTTTAAAATAAGACTCAAAGAGAGCCCCAAAAATATCATTTCCGGCTATTCCGCCGCATATAACAGAACCCTTCTCAGCGCCCAGCTTCGCGAGCCCGACAGCGACGTTAAGAGCGTTCCCTCCGGCGTGATGCTCAATTCCGGACTGAAAACCCGTATCAGGCCCCACACTGCCCTTTATTCCCTGAACAAATATATCAACCACAAGCGTCCCGATGCAGACTATTTTTCTTTTCACCGTCAGCCTTCTTTCACAAGGTTAAAAACCGGCGCGGCCCGCATTATAACATAAACAGCCGGAATACGGACAGAAACCTCAAGTACCCAGAAACCGCAATAGGAACAATTGAAAAGGCCGTTTAATCCATGTATAATAACGTTATCAACGCGTTAAATACATTCACCCAACGGGTGAGAAGGAGAAAACGGCCCATGAATAGTATAC
>DSBP01000232.1 GCA_011049465.1 bacterium
CATTTTTATGACCCTGTCAAGGAGAGCAGGGTTATATTTATTTTTTAATTCCGCGAAGACGCGGTCTTTTTCGACATAGTCCTCTATTATTGCGTCGAGAAGCCCGTAAGGCGGCAGCGTGTCCCGGTCCTTCTGGTTATGGCGCAGTTCCGCAGTAGGAGCCTTCTTCAGTATGTTCGCGGGAATCAGGCTGTATCCGGCTTTTTTATTTCTCATTTTGCACAGCGAATATACAAGGGTCTTTGGAACGTCTTTTAAAACGGCAAACCCGCCGGCCATGTCTCCGTAAAGCGTGGCGTAACCTGTTGACATCTCGCTTTTGTTGCCTGTTGTAAGCACCAGCCAGTTGAATTTGTTTGAGAGCGCCATGATAATATTTCCGCGTATCCTTGACTGGAGGTTTTCCTCGGCGGTATTTTGGGGAAGCCCTTTAAAGAAACCGGAAAGTTTTTCAAGATAGAGGCCAAAAATTTCCTGAATGGGCACGGACTGAAGTTTTATTCCCAGGTTTTTTGAGAGTTTAAAAGCGTCATTATAGGATTCTTTTGAGGAATATTTTGAAGGCATATACACAAGGGATACATTTTCAGGGCCTATTGCATCCGCGGCAATCACCGAAACAAGCGTTGAATCAACGCCGCCGCTCAGGGCCACAAGAGCTTTTTTAAAGCCGTTTTTAATTATATAATCGCGAGTGCCGAGTTTAAGCGCCTCATAAATTTCCTCAACGCGCGATACCGGCTTATATGATGATATATTGATTTTTTTGGGGCTGTTTTTCAGGGAGGAAAAAATTACAGGAAGGCTGCAGGGCGTCCTGCGCGGTTTTCCTGCCGGAAGGTCAATTACAAGGGAATATTCGGCGAATTGCCACCCCTGTGAAAGTATCTCCCCTTTTTTGTTTATTACAAGAGAGTGGCCGTCAAAGATGAGCTCATCCTGCCCCCCCACCAGATTACAGTAGAGAATAGTGGCTCCGTAATGGGCCGCCTTTTTTTTAAGGAGAAGCACCCGTTCTTTCCACTTTTCCGCGTGATAAGGCGACGCGCTGATGTTGATAATATAATCTGTTTTGCCTCTGACGGCCTCAAGCGGCGCGCATTCAGACCACAGGTCCTCGCAGACAGTAACCGCAACAGGCGTGCCTGCCGCGCTGAATATCAGGGGCGCTGTGCCCGGTTCAAAGTAGCGTTTTTCGTCAAATACGCCGTAGTTAGGCAGGTTTATTTTATTATATACGGCCTTTACTTTTTTATTGTTTATTACCGCGGCAGAGTTGAACTTTTTACCGCCCCGGCTGTTGACAAAACCGGCCACGGCTGTTATGTCCGGTATTTCCGAAGCGATTTTACTGATGGCCGCCATATTTTTTTTTATGAAGCCTTTTTTAAGAAGCAGGTCCTCCGGCGGATATCCTGTGACTGCAAGCTCGGGAAACACAACAATATCGCAGCCGCGGGAAAACGCGGCGCGGGCTCCTGAGATGACAGCCTGCGTGTTGCCCGGAATATCCCCTACTGTGGCGTTTATCTGTGACAGGCAGAACCTTATTTTTTTCATCTTTGTTCGTTTATTATGCGCCTTATCTCGCGTTTTAAAACTTTTCCTGTGCCCGTCCTCGGAAGCTCGTCCCAGAATTCAAACCTGTGAGGAACTTTGAACGGGGCCACCGCGCTGCGGCAGAATTTTTTAAGTTCTGTATCAGTCGCAAAAGCGCCTTCCTTGAGTTTGATGACCCCTATAGGAATCTCGCCGTGAGACAGGTCTGTTTTTCCGACGACAGAGGCGTCTGCCACGGCAGGATGGCTGTAAAGAACCTCCTCGACCTCCCGCGGGTACATGTTCATTCCGTTTGTTATGATGAGGTCCTTTTTCCTGTCAAGTATGTAAATATATCCGTCCTTATCCTTTTTGCCGATGTCGCCCGTATAAAGCCATCCGTCCTTAATTATTTCTTTTGTCTCTTCTTCCTTATTATAGTAGCCTTTCATTACATTTGGCCCATTTACAATAATCTCGCCTATTGATTCCAGAGGCAGGATAACGCCGTTCTCGTCGGTTATTTCTGCCTGCACACCGGGTATTGGGGGGCCTACTGAGCCTGCTTTTCTTACGCCGTCAAGCGGGTTAACCGATACTATGGGAGACGCCTCAGAGAGGCCGTAGCCTTCCATAAGGGGAACTTTGAATTTTTCCTCAAATTTTTTCAGAACCTCCGCAGCCAAAGGCGCGGCTCCTGACACGCATACCCTGAGCGGAGTTATCTTCAGGTAAAGGCCGAGGAGAAATTTGTTGAATCTTTTTGAAGCAAGCACGTTATAGACAGTCGGTATCGCCACAAAAATTGTTATCCTGTCTTTTATAAGCGCTTTGACTATTTTCCCGAAGGGCTGGATTGATTTGATTATGGTGAGGTGGCACATGCAGTAAAGCGGAATCAGGACGCATACGGTAAAACTGAACGCGTGAAACATGGGCAGGAAAATAATGAACCTGTCATTTTTGCTGATGTGTATGGCGCTGATTCCTGACTCGACATTTGAGATTAGGTTCTTATGGGTAAGCATCGCGCCTTTGGGCCTGCCTGTTGTGCCTGAAGTATAAATAATCACGGCTGTGTCATTATCGTTTATTGAAATATGGGGAACGGGTTCGTCCCTGTAAACACAATCAAATTCAGTATATTGAAGTGCGTCAAGCGGGCCTGCTGATACTATGTTTGTAAGAGCCTGCATCCTGTTTGATTTGAAATCCTTAAGAACAGGGCTAAAATCAGAAGAGGTGATAAAAATTTTTGTCTTGCTGTCGTCAAGTATGTAAACAATCTCATCGAGCTTAAGGAATGTGTTAAGGGGAACCGCTTCCGCGCCGAGCATGACAGTTCCAAAGTAGGCGATGAGAAACTCAAAACTGTTATTTAACAGAATGGCAACTTTATCTGTTTTTTTCACGCCCATGGCCTTTAATCCGGCGGCGAACCTGCGGGATTTTTCCCTGAAATCACCGAAAGAAAGGCTATCTTTTTCGTATACAAGGAATTTTTTTGAGGCTGCCTGGTCAGCCGCTCTGTTAAGGATTTCAACAAGGTTCATAAAAGCCTCCCTTCGGTTTTTATATACGCACAGTTTTCGTGAACATTCCCATTTTACCCGCAAAATGCCTGTTTTAGCAAGAACTTTCTGGTTTGCCGCAACCGGCGCAGCCGGTAACCTCTCGGTTATGACGGTGTATTCCGGCCTTTGCAGGCGAATCCAATAAAATAGTTTAAATTTGGAATTTGCAATTTGCAAGTTAGTACAAATACAGGAAGACAAGACGCTTTTTTCTGTTTTTTGCAGGTTGCTAAACAACCTTTGCCTTAACACCCACTGACGCAGGACGGGGTAGGCAGTGGAAAATTTCGTCGAGAACTCAGGGCGCGTCTGTGCTGTGCGCTATTCAACGCCATCCCAAACATCAATGCACTTCAGCGGTGAAGACGCCCTAAAACCAGCGCAAGCCTAATCGCGGCCATTTACGAGTCAACAGAATGACCGGACTCACCGCCGATGTAAATCGACGAAATTTCTCCGCTGCCTGCCCCGTCCCACCTCAAGTGAGGCAATTGAAAACTGAAATTTGAAAGTTTAAAGTTAATACGATTGCAAAACAACCTTTGCCGTAAAAACACTGACGCTTAAACGGGGGGATAAGCGGGAGGAGCTTAAATTATCCTCCTGCCGTTTTTATATTTGGCGTGCGGGATGAGTTTTTTCTTTTTTTCCATGAGGTTCTCCTCAACCTCATGCTCCTTTTCATGAAGCACATCCATAAATTTTTTCTTTTCTTTCTGCGGTTTTTTCGGCGGCTTCCTCTGCAGGTTTGCCTGCTCATTTATCCGCAGGTTTTCGCTGCCGTAATCAATGCGCCTGATTTTGTCAATGCCATCCGCCATAAGAAGCACCTCCAAAACCTTATTTGACTCCACGTACCCTGGCTAAAGCCCTTACTACTGTCTTATAATCGCTGTTTCTTCCTGTCCAGAGTTTAAAGGAATCCATACCCTGATATATCAGCATATCAAGCCCGTTGATTATGCGCGCCCCTTTTTTTTGCGCGTTTTTAAGAAGAGGGGTTTTTGGCGGGTTGTATATTATGTCATATACAACCGCGGTTTTTTTAAGCCTGCTTATTTTGTACGGCGCGCTTTTTCCGTTCATACCGACAGAAGTGGCGTTTATTATCAGGTCAGCGGCGGCGATTACATCGTCCTTTGCGGCTGATTTTACAAGGGTGCCCATGCAGACATTTTTAAGCCTTATCTTTTCGGCGAGGTTTTCAATCATCGGGATGTCTATATTATATATGTGAAATTCCTTGGGTTTCTGCATATTTATCGCATAGGCGACAGCATGCGCGGCGCCGCCGGCGCCGAACATCACCACCTTTTTATCCTTAAGTTTAATCTTTTTTTCTTTAAGCGTCCTTAAAAATCCCGTGTAGTCGGTATTGTAGCCGATGAGCCCGGATTTTTTATTAACTATGGTATTTACGGCGCCGATTGCCCGTGCTGCCCTGTCAACGCGGTCAAGATACCTCATAACAGCCTGCTTGTAGGGGATCGTGACGTTCACTCCCGCTATTTTTTCCGTTTTTATTCTTTTTATCATAGCCTTAAGTTCGCCGGGTTTTGTTTCATAGACAAGATATTCCCTGTTCATCCTGTATTTTTTATACACCGTGTTGTGCATTGCGGGCGAGAGAGTGTGCGATAACGGAAATCCGATTATGCCTGTTGCCTGCTTCTTCTGCATAAAAACTCCTCGTAAAATATTATTGCTTTTTACTGCCCGATAACATTATATCACTAATTATAATCGTAGGGGAGCCGAAATTTGAATAAAATTTCAGGTCAGAACAAACCTCCCTCACGTTTTCAAGAAGTTTTTCCATGTTGCCTGACGCAAGGGCCTCCTTTACCGCGCCTTTGATTTTTCCGCCTGACGACATAAACCCGTTTATGCCGAGGGAGAAATTTCCCGATACAGGATCGGCAGTATGAAGCCCCATAAATGAATTGACAATAATGCCGCTGAACCGTTTCATTGCTTCTTTTGCCTTTCTTTTTCCGGGCTGAATATAAAAGTTGGACGGGCCGGGCTCGGGCATTGATTTAAAGCTGTGCCTCACCGCGTTGCCGGAAGGCCGGATACCCAGTATGGCTGCAGAAAGCCTGTCGGACAAAAAACCTTTCAGAATTCCTTTTTCAATAAGTACCTTGTTGCTGCCGGGAGTACCCTCGCTGTCAGCGGAATATGAACCGGCCCTGTAGTCAAGCAGCGCGTCATCACGCAGGCTCAATGCTTCGGAAGCGGCCGCGCTTCCCGGTTTAAAATTAATAAGAAAAGATTTACCTTTGATTATATTTGCCGCTGAAAATACCGGAGCCAGGACAGACAAGAGCTCGCATGCCGCTGCCGGCGGGACCAGAAGATTATATGTTCCTGTTTTTACAGACTCTCCCGAAAGCAGCATCTGTGCGCGTTTTGCCGCGCCTGCCGCAGCGGCTTTAATGTCAAGGCTGCCGAAAAGGCAGGCGTCTTCATAGGCATCGCACACCTCCTGCGCGCTGCCGGAAACAGCCACAGCCGAGGTGAAGATGGAAAATTTCGTCTTTGTGTTCATAAAGGA
>DSBP01000125.1 GCA_011049465.1 bacterium
GTCTAATAAATAATTAATGCTTATAGATGATTACAAAAAGGAGGCGCTTATGAAAGTAATGGTCATCAGCACAGCGAAAAAACCCCGGGGCTCGCAGAGGCAGGCAGGATTCAGGAAAAGAACCGGCGCAGCTGCAGCAGCTGATATTTACGTGCACGTGGGCGAAAACATACGAAGCATGAGAAACAGCCTGAGGCTCTCCACCAAGGAGCTTGCCTATAACGCGGGCATTACCGCCTCTTTCTTGAACAATATAGAGAACGCCAACAGAAAAGCCACGCTCTATACGTTTGAGAAGATAGCGAGGGCGCTTGACGTAGAACTGAGGGATTTAATAGGGATGCAGCGAATTAAAAACCCCATCCCCAAACAGCTTATCGAAGACATGAAACTCAAATCGCTGATTACGGGCCTGGATGAAGATTCAAAAAAAAGGCTCTACAGAGTCGCCAAAGCGCTTTAACCCCTAAACGCAACAAATAAACCCAATTTCCCGAGCTTTTCTAATAAATTTTGCTCTATTTCAACCGGGGTTTTTTTGACCTCGCACTGCTGACGCCAAATGACGTCCGTTCTTTCTGTATCAACGGAGCAGATATTCTGCCTGCCGCAGGAAATTCAACTGCAAATTTCGGTATAAACGGCCTGTTCGTAACTTCCACGCTCTGTATTCTCTCCACCCTGTATGATCTTGAATCGCCGTTTTCCTTGACAGCGCAGAGTAAAGTATTACCCTCCCTGCTTTTTCTGAGTGAATATGGTTCTATAAACCTGTAAGACCCGTCATAACCCAGCCTCACAAACAGGCGGTTGACTGCCGCAAACCTGACTGCTTCGAGGGAATAGCCATAATATCTTTCCCTGCCTGATGTAAAACTCGAAACCTCTGATACAGGGGGTATCTGACCGGCCGCGGGCATACTGGGCAGCGGGGCAGCTTTTACTCCCTTGTCCAGCCATTCAAAAAGCAGCGGCAGTTCGTTCCAAAAACTTTCAAAAGGAGGCAGTACAGGCAGCTGATGCCCGAGCATATTTTCCCATTCACTGATAAGTTCATCCTTTGACCCGTGTCCGGCAATAGTTTCATGGGTTATTAACGGTATTCCCTTGTTACTGCATTTTTGTCTTAAAAAACCGTTAATCACATCCGGGTTTTTTCTGAAATCGTCCCTTCTAAACAGGTTAATGATGTCATATAAATCCCTCGGCCTGCACCTCTCGCCCATTGCCCTGATCTTCTCGGCAAACAGTTCATTGAAAGAATAGCACCTGACTTTCTGCGTTATTACATGTCCGGCATCAGAATACGGATGTGATATCTCATTATAGACAGGCGCATCTACGAGTTTTTCCCGGGCATTTAAATCGAGCTTGATGCTTGCTTCTTTCGGCGTATTCCGCGGGCCGATGTAATAAAACTTTCCTTCAACGTTCGCCGGGTCATTCCCCCTCATCCTGAAAACAGGTTCTCTCGAAGTAAAGCGTATTCCGGATTCTGCTTCTATAGAAGCGGACACCTTCCCGAAAATCATTGCAAGGTATTTCAGATCCATGTACCGCTGATCAAGGACGGTAAAATCCAGGTCCTCGGAAAACCTGTATGTCTCTATGTAGCATTTCTTGAGACAAGTGCCGCCTTTAAACACCCAGCTGTCTTTCAGCTCCGGGTGTGACGCAATGCCCTTCAGCGCCCATCCCAGGCAGTAATCCTTCTCTATCACCTGTTCTTCAAGGCCCCATGCGGCAACCAGTTCCCTGAGTTCGTTGACAGTAATCATTTGCTCTCCCGCTTAATCAGGGCATTTACGTTCAGGTTCCACTTTTTCAAATACCTGCCTTTTGTTTTTATTGATGGGTCAAGCATTGAAAAGCCGCTGCTTATCCCTGTTGAACATTCTTTCAGCAGTGCGGGCGCCTCAATCTTCAGGGCTTCAAGCAAATAGCCGAGCCTTTTATATATCACCCTGTTGCCGAACGCCCCGCAGTATTTAATCAGCGCTTCATCATTCCTGTGCTCCGACAAAAAATATTCAACTATGACATCAGAGACATTCCTGATGCCGCCCCCTATTGCCGGCTCATTCAGCATGTCAATAATCGTCCTTGACGGGTCAGATACGCTTACCTTTACGTTATTTATCCAAGCCGGGCTCAATCCATACATTCTTTTTGACGGTATTGACTTCACTAAAAAACCCGCCGGTATCCTGCCTGTGGCTTTCTTTTCCGTAAAGACAACCGTGTCTTTAAAAACCTGTTCAGTCAGGCCCCAGTAACTACACGCCGAGAACCCGCCGATATAGCACGGCGCATATACTTTGTCCGCGAGCACCCACGGGTCTTCTTTCAGTTCAAACGGATCCAGAGTACCGAGAGGAACTGTTTTGTAGTATCCGTTCTTGACCCGCGCCAGCCATCCGCGCGAAGCCAGATAAGCGGTAAAACGCTTGGCTTTTTTGTATTCAAAATGAAGAACTTCAGCTGCTTCATTAATGGTAAAAGGCCCGGCAAAAGACCTGTTAACAAGGTCAAGATACTCTCTGTTTTTCTTTTCAATACCAACTGATTCCTTCATTATATAAATCTCCTAATAAGTTCTGCTGAATTTGACTTTCATGCGTATTTATATCATAATTTTCTTAGTTTGTCAAATAATTTTTATATAATTAACATGAATTGTTCTTTTCAATAGAACTAATACTTAGCTATATATCAACCATTCTTGTCCCTTCCTAAATACTTATTCCGGGATATGCGTTGCCGTGGGCTAGTGGGCTATAGGGGGAGGTCTATTACTCCCCGGGTTGCTGTTGACGCCAGAGTTCTTTTGCTGTTTTTTCTCTTTCCCGTGAAGCTGAACGCTGCGGCGTATTCCGCGATGCCGGGCTCTTTTTTCAGCAGGTTTGCCCAGGCGTGGCTCCATACACGCGGCGAGCCTGCTGAGTGCGGGTGCTGCAGTACGATTTCCGGGCCGAATTCCTTCATCTCTTTTTTGAACAAACGTTTTCTCTTTTTTCTCCATCCCCGTGCAGTCTTGTCCCCTCTCGGGCTGAACATATTCAGGTCATGACAGCCCAGAACCATAACCCTCTTTCCGCCTATGCGCATGAAATGCGAGCTCAAATCATTGACCCGCACAAGCTTTTCCTCCTCAGCTGTTGTCGGGTAGCTCTTTCCCGTAAAACGCGTTTTGCCGGTTTTTAAATCAACAACAGCGACAAGCTCTGCCCGCAGGCCCTGCCCGCGCGCGGAATCAATGCCTATTGTGAGAAAATCAAATTTCTTTTTAAGCCGCCTTCTCAGCCCGCGGCTCAAAACCCTTTTCAAAACCTTTTTCGCCGCCTGATTAAGCAGGCTGATTCTCCCTTCCATCTCTTTCCTGCTGTGCTTTGCGCCGGGCATCGGGAAAACCGCTATGCCTCCCGGCATCATCAGTATGCCGGCAGAGGCCGGCTGTTTTGCCGCCTTTTTCAGCATTGACCGCACCTTCTTTTCCGTCAATCTGTAACCCGTGCTTGAAATCACTCTCGCTATCCGCGCGGAATATGTTTTTTTCTCAAATACCGCGCTCCTGAAGAGCTTAACATCCCTTTTATCCCGGGGGTTAAGGCCGCACCATTTAAAATCCCCGAGATGAATCCTGACAGTGGGTTTAAACCCTTTTATGAGCGGCAGAAAATCCCGCAGAGTATCATACCAGGCGCGCTGCTCGTCCCTGTATGCAGGCGAATCGTCCTTTGCATTAATGCGCCCGCATAATTCAATCCACAACCCGGTGTCGAACCCTGTCTTAAGCCCCTTTGGATAGTTTTTCAGCGCGATGGCCCTTGCGCGCGAAAAATGCTGGGACTCATCAGTCTCGACAATAAAGCGCGGCCGCGTAACGTAAAGGTCGCAAAGAGGAAGCTTCTTTGCCCTGACAAAATCCGAATACCCGCGGTAAGCCTTTAAAGAGTTGTATATTTTTTTCAGCTCTTTGTAATAAGGTTTTGCTTTATAATCCGAAATGTCTGCCGAAACATCCATCCCGGCCTCGTCCTTTGTGTGAGGATAATCCCCGTAAATCCTGCGAAACATGGCCTTTATTACATTTTTGCATTCCGAACACCGTCCATCATGCCGCATATAAACCACCTCACAAACATAATCTCACCCGCGCTTATATCTCAAATCAGGCTGATTCCAATACTCCTACCCAGGCGTCGTTTAGTACTGTGACTGTTCTATGACTACTTTCACGACAACGCCACTTGGCCGTTCCCGTCATCATTTTTCCAGAATTCCGCGTATCATTTTTACGTCACTTCACAACACATTTTTTATTTTTTTCCGCAACATACCTAAAATTTCTTTCTTGTCAACTCTTCCCCGAAACGAAATAAAATTATTGTCTTTTACACCAACACTCTTAATGTTGCCCACATATTCCCGGGCCAACGCAGGATCGATAGAAGCATTTAAAAAATGATGTTTATTGCATTCGACCTTTTGATTTTGTTCGGTAAAATAACTGTTTAAAAGAATTTTCCATACAACTATTCGCTTACATTTGTTGCAATAAGCGTAAAAGTATTCTTTCGCATATGAACGGTAAAAATCTTGAAAACGAATGTTAAAATCACGGTAATCGTCTATCACCTTTTTCTTTTTCTTCCATGTTTTGTAGTCTAGCAATGTTTTTTGTCCGGTTAACAAGGTTAAATCGTTTTTTTCTAGAACCAAACAAAACCATCGTTTAAATCTAACCCTGTGTGTTAATAATACTTGTTCCCAAACTCCTGCTGTTAAATTAAGATCTCTTTCGTTATACCGTATTACTTTCTCAATAAAACCCTTCTTCCACATTTGCGGAATACTTTTTCCACTAAATTTTTTCCTTTTCCCTATATTATGCAAAGCAAGGTTATCCAAGCTTGTTCCTTCAATATTTCCATACCAAGATTTGTTCAAGAAATATAAGGTATCGACTGTTTTATTGATTATTTTCTTTAAATCCATATATTTTTTAAGCACCTTATAATCATAGGCAAACAAGTTATGTCCAAGTATGATTCCCGGGAATGTTGCCAATCTGCGCTCGAGATACTTAAAATCCTTTGGCAAATAATAATCATATTTACCCAGCTTGTATTTCCCTTTGTATAAAACCGCTTCTTTTACCCCAGCAACATAAGCTTTAATCTTATTGAAATTTACCGGTTTCGATACTTTATCGCCTTCAATATCCAATACAATAACTTTTTTGGGCAAATTAATATTCATCTGACTGCAACCTCCTTACACATAAATTCTCCTCCTCTTCTTCCGCATCAAACTTAAACCCCGATTTCCCTTTGCCTGCAAGCCGCCTGCACAACACACCCCTGCCATGCGCAACAACTGGGTTTTAGGCTATAAAATCTAAAATCAAGCTCCGGCTCCATTACACTTCTATTGAATTTAAAATACCTTTTCTCTTTAAATACTCCAAAAATCCATATCGAGAAAGCACACCTTTACCACCCTCGCCAGGATTTATCGCCAATAAATTGCTTATAATTTTACTTGAGAGTACCGAGTTCTTATAGGTATATTAACCCTTTTTAACAGCAATATCAATCAATAATTTTGAATGTTCGATAGCCAGATCAACCCATTTTTTTGTCAATGCTTTGAATCTCTTATA
>DSBP01000246.1 GCA_011049465.1 bacterium
CTGTATTTGTCCTGCCCGAGGCTGTGCGCGTCCCCGAATCAATGATGGACATCTCGCCCACAATCTCGCCCGGGCATATCTGCGCCAGAAGCTTTTCTTCGCCTGTCTTTGTCTTTTTTGACACATCAACGCCGCCCTCAAGCACAACATAAATCACTTCGCCTGCCATGCCCTCGACAAAAAGCATGGAGCCTTTCTTATACTGCTTCTCAAATACCCGTTTTGTAATCACATCAAGCTCGGCGTCATTCATGCCGCTGAACAGGCATATTCTCTTAAGCCTCTCATAATCAACCTGTTCCGGCATAAAACCTCCATACATTTGCAATTTATAATTTGCAATTTGCAAATTACATGACAGAACCTGTCTTCACTTCCAAATTTCAAATTTAAAATTTAAACTTGCTTTTATATTTCCACTTCCCAGCCTTCCTGAACCGCGAAGACCTTGTCGTGTTTTGCCTGGGCTATCCTCATTATGCCGTCAATATCGTCGTCGCTGTGCTCGGGCGCGTGATGGCACAGGTGGAGCTCCTTCGCGCCGCAAAGCTGCGCCAGCTTTATCCCCTCATCGTAGGTCGAGTGGCCCCACCCGGTGTATTTGGGGTATTCTTCCGGCGTAAAGTGCGCGTCATAAAAGAGTATGGAGGCGTCCTTGGCAAAATTAATAAGCGGGTTGTCCGGCACCGAATAATGCTCATAGTCCGTCGCGTAAATAAACGAGCCTGACTTTGACTCAACCCTGAAAGCCAGGTTTGACCCCGGGTGGTTTATCTTTAAAAAGGTTATCCTGAAGGGCCCTATGTTGAGGTCCGTTCCCGCGGCTATCTCGGAAAAACTCAGTTTTGACGCCATGCCGCTCAGCTCAACAGGGTGGTTTATAAAAGACATCTGCCCCTTAAGGACATCCTGCACGGATTTGTTGAACTTTGTCTCGCCGTAGATATTCACTTCATTGCCCTTGATATAAGCGGGCGTAAAAAACGGAACCCCCTGCACATGGTCCCAGTGATAATGGGAGAATATCAGGTTGACTTTGTGGCCCGTTATTCCTTTTGCCTTTACAAGGTCGCGGCCATAATTCCTTATGCCCGTGCCCGCGTCAAGGACAACTGACGTATTGGCCTCCTCAACAACCACGCAGGTTGTATTTCCTCCGTATTTCACAAACTCTTTACCCGAAACAGCAATTGAGCCTCTGACTCCGTAATATTTAATCTTCATTCCGCCTCCAGCAGTATCAGCCGCAGCGCCTTTTGATAAAACGTTAAAACATTTTATCCATTATATCCGCTTCAGCCGACATTAATCAAGTCAAAATTTGTGCCGTACCTGCTTCTTATTATAGCAAAAAGAGAGTCCTTATTGCCGTGACCGATATCACATTCTCCCGAGACAACGGAAAACGCCGCTTCCCTGGCTTTTTCCATTATATCGCGGTCCCTGACAATCGAGGCTATTTTAAACCCCTCTATGCCGTGCTGCCTTGTCCCCATAAACTCGCCCGCGCCCCTTATCTCAAGGTCCTCCTCCGATATCCTGAAACCGTCGCTTGTATTGACCATTATATTGAGCCTCTTTATCGAATCCTCTGTTGACGCCCGGCCCACGAGTATGCAGTAAGACTGTTTTTCGCCGCGGCCCACCCTGCCCCTGAGCTGGTGAAGCTGGGATAGCCCGAAACGCTCGGCGTGCTCAATCACAATCACAGACGCGTCCGGCACATCTATCCCCACTTCTATTATTGTGGTGGCGACAAGGATTGATCTCTTTTTTGCCTTAAACGCCTCCATGACCGCGTCCCGCTCCTCTTTTTTCATCCTGCCGTGGACAAGCGCGGCAGCGTAAGGCTTAAACCTCTCCTCCCACTCCTTCTCCATTGCCATGGCTGATTTCAAGTTGAGCTTGTCAGAGTCATCCACAAGCGGGTAAACCGCGTAAATCTGATCGCCGGCGGCCAGCCTCGTGTCTATAAACCTGTAAAGGCCGTCCTTGTTGCGCCCCTCAAAAAGAACCGTCTCCACTTTTTTTCTGCCCGGCGGCATCTCATCAATCACGGTTATATCCGTATCGCCGTAAACCGTAAGAGAGAGCGTCCGCGGGATTGGGGTTGCCGTCATTATGAGGGAGTGGGGCTGCTCAATACTTTTCTCAAAAAGTTTTGCCCTCTGCATAACCCCGAACCTGTGCTGCTCGTCTATAACGATGAACCCCAGTTTTTTAAAGGCTACGTCCTCCTGTATCAGCGCGTGTGTTCCGATTATTATATCAGCCTCACCGCTGCTTATTTTGCCAAGCGCCGCGTCCCTCTCTTTTTTTCTCATGCCGCCGAGCAGGAGCACTGTTTCCGCGCCCGAGCCCTCCATGAATTTCTTTACGCTGTTCATGTGCTGCTGGGCAAGCAGTTCCGTGGGTGCCATTACAGCCGACTGAAACCCGCTGTCTTTCGCGCAAAGGCAGGCAAGAAGCGCCACTATGGTCTTTCCCGACCCCACGTCTCCCTGCAGCAGCCTGTTCATGGGCCTGCCCGACTCCATGTCGGCCCTTATATCCGCGAGAGCCTTAAGCTGTGCCCCGGTCAGTTTAAAGGGCAGCCCCTTTATGACCGCCTCAAAGGCCGGCGCCGGGCCTCCCATCACAAAGCCTTTTTTCTCCTTGATTTTTTTCCGCCTTGACGCGAGCGCGAGCTGGAGTATGAAAAACTCGTCGAATATGAGCCTCTTTTTCGCTTCGTTAAGCTCTTCTGCCGATTCCGGAAAATGGACATTATAAACCGCGCGCTTGAGCTCCATCAGCCCGTATTTTTCCGCAATCGCCCCGGGCATGAATTCGGCCTCATATTTGAGCCCCGTGTCAAGAAGGGTCTTGATCATCTTTCTTACCCAAACCTGCGTAAGCGTGTCTGTCAGCGGGTAAACAGGGACTATCCTGTTTACGTTCACTGTCTCGTCTTCCTCTGCCCCCTCCCCGCCGGTTATCTCGTATTCGGGCGTGCTCATCTGAAGCGCGCCGCGGTAAAAATCCACTTTGCCGTGGAATACGACACTGTCCCCCTTGTTAAACTGTTTCTCCATGTACGGCTGGTTATACCACACTCCCGAGATATACCCCGTCTCATCCTTTATGGTGACCTTTGTAATTTTCAGGGTGTGCCTTATCCTTATCGTCCCCTTTGATACAACCACGCCCGAAGCGCTCTCTTTTTCCCCCTGCGCCAACGCGCTTATCTTTTTTATGTTTGTCCTGTCAAGCCACAGCCTCGGAAAGTGGAATATCATGTCCCTAACCTTGTGTATTCCGAGCCTCGCGAGCGCCTTTGCCCTTAAGGGCCCCACGCCTTTCACATACTGAATGTCCCTGTCAAAAAAACCTCCGTCAGCCATCACGGGTTTACCATTGTGTTCAGGAGCGTGTCAAACACAGGGGCCGTGGGCGACGCGGGCTTGTCAAACTTGAACTGCGGCGCGGCGCTTAAGTATATGGAAAAGAATATCTGCTCGGCGTTTGAGTTGTTTTTGCTCCACGAAAGCGCGGCCTCCCAGCAGTGAATATGCCAGCGTATGTTGTATGCGTGGCTCGTTAAAATTTTCTGCTGCATATCGTAGCTGCGGGTCATCGAGATGTTGAAATCCTCCCAGAAGTTAAACCCGATTGTTGTTCCAAAAGTGGTGGAGTCTTCCACGCCGCTTTGCGGGTGGCCTCTGAAATCAAGCAGGTTGTTGATAAAAGAGGTGTACGCGCCTATTGACCACAGCTTTCCCTGCCCGGGGTCCGATACCCTGAAATTGAACGTGAGGTTTTTTATCTGGTTTGCCGGCATGCCGTAACTGCCGGAGGCAGAGAGATAATAGTAATTATGGGAGAAATTGGCGTTAAACCCGAGCAGGCTGAACCGGTCAAGGTCCGAACCGTTTAGCAGAGTTTCTCTTTTTGCGAGAAGGTTGTAATTGGTGCTCGCGGAAAAATTAAAGGTGCCGTACCCTCCGTTTAACCGCGCGTTCAGATTGTTCCCGGTTATGCCGTCACCGTCAAATTTATTGAGCTGCTTCGCGTATGAATGCGTAAATACGGCGTCAAGGTGGTTTGACGGCAGTATTGAAATTCTGAGGTTCTCCGACGTATTGAGCGAATTCACGACATCGCCCCAGCCTTCATCTTTTTCATTTTCCTTTTTCCAGCTTACGTTGAGCCCGGCGTTTCCCGACACAGCCACGACAGGCAGCTTCGGCGAGTTAAGCGTCAGCCTCGGCCCAAGGGTTCCCGCGTCAGAATAATGGTCCCCCTGCCTGTTATACGTCCTGTTCAGCATCATCGCGTGGTTGTAATAAAGAAACGGTATGAGCTGCATCGAAGTCATTGAGTAGGTCGCGCTTGGCAGCACTCTGCTCGCCGTAAAATACTTTTTTGTCTCCGTATCAAGCTGCTGTATATCGCTTACTGTCGCGCCCAGCGAGTGCCTTCCCTGAAATGTGGAAAATGAGGCTGAATATTCGTGCCTGAACATGTCAACCTCTTCTATGGAGAGGAAATCCCTGTTGAGCGCGCTGTCGCTTGACGAATTCACCCTTATTCCCGCCCTTGTCCTGTCCCCGAACCTCTGCTCATGCGAATATGCCAGCGACCAGCGCCGCTTGTCAATCTTCCTGTCCTCAAAGTAAGAGCTCTTAACATTGCCGCTGCCCCTGTCCCACAACGAGTAGGACATGTCAGTACTGAATCCCGGCCCTATCTTTTCCCTGAAATCATAACCGACATAACCCTGAGTTACCAGCCCCTCAAGCGGGTTTAAAAAGAGGAAATACTTGAGATATACATACCAACCCATGTGGTCGTTATGTCCGAACTTGATGTCAAACGGGTCCTTGTTTGCCTCAAGATTCTGGTAGAAATACGGAAAGTAGAATACCGGCACCATACCCAGGTAAAAACGTATATGCCATGCCTCCAGCTTCCGCCTGCCGTGCAGGGTTATCATCGCCGCCTCCATCCTGTAATGTGGCTTGACAGCGTCGCATGTGGTAAAAACAGGTTTTTCAAGCTCAACCTTGTCCCCCTGCTGACGAACCTCCTCGGCACGCGCTATCCACGGCAGGCTCAGGACATTTGCCTTTTTCGTATAGGCGCTCTTGTCCTTTGTGTTGTAGTAAAGCTTGTCCGTATAGATGCGCAGCCCCGAGGCCCGGGCAGCAAGCACATTTCCCTCGGCAGAGATGTCCCCTTCTTTGGTATTTATGTAAACAAGGTCTCCGAAAATCGTGATGTCCTCATGCCTGACAACAACATTTCCTTCCCCGAAGATTTCGGATTCCCCCTCCACATAAACGAGTTTGTCGGCATGTATATAGACAGGGTTTGCGGTATTTCCCGCGGATTCTATTTTTACGCTTCCGGGCATAGTTTGGGCGAAAAGAGGCGCCGCTCCTGCGGCGTATAAAAGAAAAAAAGCTGTCAGGTATTTATTGAGTTTTTTTTTAACTTCAACCGTCTTCCCTCTGTGTTTATACGCAAGCCGGCTTAAATTATGACTTTTTCCGTCTTTGCGTCAAAGAAATGCGACTTGTTCATGTCAAAAACAAGCTCTATTTCCTGGTTTACCGATATGTCCGCGTCCGTGTCCATCTTCGCTATAAACGGCGTCTTTCCCGTCGTAAGATA
>DSBP01000325.1 GCA_011049465.1 bacterium
ATCCAAAGATTGTATATGCGAGGATAAAAAAAGGGCCTGTATATGCGGGCACGTTAAAACAATGGAAATACTGACAAAAAAACCGGTGACGCCCTCCCCTGAGGAAATCGCGGAGAACCCGAGGGCGGGAAGCGCGAAACTGAGGGCCGCGGAGCGGTGCGGATTAATAAATTGAGAAGGGGATCTTAATTATGGCTGCATACGGTACGGGCAAGCGCAGGTTTTTAAGGCTGGCTGACCCGCGTTATAATTACTCGCATCACAGGGCGCCGGCAGGGACAATTCCCGGTATTGTTGCGGTTTTTGCCGCGCTTTTTCTCTGCGTGTGGTTTTCGTCCCAGTCAGTAAAGTTTAATTATGAACTTAACGAGCTGAAAATTAAAAGAGAGAGTCTTAAAGTGCAAAATAGAATGCTTGAGTTTAAGCTTCAGTCAATGATGTCAAGCGAGAGTATCTCCAAAATAGCCAGAGAAAGATACGGATTTATCAGCCCCGGCGAGGGACAGGTACGGGTTATAAGGCGTAATTCGGGGTTTTTGGCGGGCCTTTTTAAAAAATAGGCCGGGGCTTAAAGAGGTTTAAATGGCAATAAGGGAAAAAAGCGAAGTGCAGAAGGCAAACAGCAGAATAGTAATAGTCTACGCCGCGGCGGGCGTGGTTATGCTGGCGCTTGTGCTGCAGTTATTTAACCTGCAGTTGTTTAAGCATTCGTTCTTTAAGCGAAAGGCGCAGCAGCAGCATTTATCTACCATAAAGCAGCAGGTAGGCAGGGGCGTGATTTTTGACAGGGCGGGCAGAAAAATTGCCGAGAGCGTCCGCGCTGACTCCGTATATGTAGTGCCGGGGCAGGTAAGAAACAAAGAGCGAACCGCGGCCTTTCTTTCGCGCAATCTGGGCGTGTCAAAGGAATTTGTCCTGGAAAAACTTAAAAGTAAAAGGTATTTTGAGTATATTAAGCGCAAAGAGGACCCTCTTACGGTTGAAAGGATACTTGCCGAGGGAATAAGGGGGGTTTACTCGCAGGCCGAGGAGAAAAGGCATTATCCGCTGGGAGAAGCGGCGTCCCATATTGTGGGGTTCGCGGGCACGGACAATACGGGACTTGAAGGCCTTGAACTCCATTATGAAAGATACCTGAAAGGAAAAACAGGAAGAATCCAGATTAAAAGGGACGCGATGCAGAGGCCCATTGTGATAAATGCCGTTGATATAAGAAGGGCTGAGCGCGGCGCTGACCTTTATCTTACTGTTGATTCAGCCATCCAAAAAGAGGCATCTGCGCAGATAAAAAACGCGGTTGAAAAATACAGGGCCAATGCGGGTTCCATAATAGTAATGAACCCCAATACAGGGGCAATCCTGGCAATGGCAAATTATCCGGCATATGACCCGAATGACAGTTCTACTTTTACCCCGAAGGCAAAGAGAAACAGGGCGGTTACGGATATTTTTGAGCCCGGGTCAACCTTCAAGATATTCACAGTATCGGCTTATCTTAAGGATTTTAAGGAGGGGATGGAACACAAGGTCTTTTGCGGGAATGGAAGCGAGGAGTTCTTCGGCAGGACGGTCAATGACCATGATAAATTCGGCTGGCTGACGCTTCCTGAAGTAATAAAATATTCATCCAATGTCGGCATGGTAAAGATGGCAAAAAACATTAAGCAGGAAAAATTATACAGGGAATTTACGCGTTATGGGTTCGGGAAGAGGACGGGAATAGACCTGCCGGGGGAAGCCGGCGGCATATTAAGAAGCTACAGGCAGTGGGACAACAACACACTGATTTCAATACCTTACGGGCAGGAGGTGGCGGTAACAGCTGTCCAGCTTGCGGCGGCTTATGCTGTTGTGGCCAATGGCGGATATGTGGTTAAACCCCATGTTGTTGAAAGAATTGAAAGGAACGGAAGGGTAATTTTCAGGGGAGACAATAAAAGAAAAGAGAGAATAGCGGGAAAGGATATCAGGGATAAAATGACGGAAATGCTGAAAATGGCCGTTGAGAGCGGCGGTTCCGGGCAAAGAGCAGCTATTGCGGGTTATTCTGTGGCGGGAAAAACAGGGACCGCGCAGAAACACAGGGAAGACGGAAAAGGATACTCGCAGGGACGGTATGTCTCATCGTTTATAGGGTTTATTCCGGCTGACAGGCCGGAGCTGCTGACGCTTGTTGTTGTTGACGAGCCCAGGCCGTCTTATTATGGGGGCGAAGTGGCTGCCCCGGTCTTTCGCGAGCTCAGCCGGTCGGTTATTTCTTATTTGTCAATGCCTCCTCCCGCGTCAGCCGTTGCCGCGGCTGATGTTGGTGCTGCGGATGAAACGGTTATTATGCCGGATTTTCATTTGAAAAGGTTTATTGAGGCAAGGGATTTTTTAAGGGAAAACAAGATACGATACAGGCAGTATGGAAATGGGCATCATGTGATAGGGCAGAGCCCTGACGCCGGGGATTTGATTACGGCTGACACCTCTGTTTATGTGCTTATTGGAGATATTATAGGGGACAATGAACTCAGGGTTTACATGCCGGATATAAAAGGAGTGCCTATAAGGCGGGCCATGGAGATTATGAGTAAGATGGGGATTAACGCCAGGTTTGAGGGAAGCGGTTTTGCCGTAACCCAGCAGCCCGGGCCCGGTGTGGCAGTGTCCAAGGAAACAATATGTACGGTCGGTTTTGCCATGGAGGACAACACGTGAAAATGTCCATGGGTGAAATGCTGAAAAACGCGGGAAAGGTTAAATACATTAAAGGAGGGCCGGATACTGTTGTGACGGGTATTGCGGAATCATCAGAGGAGATGCGAAAGGGATCGGTTTTTTTCTGTATTAAGGGGTTTGGAGGCGCAAACGGGCATGATTTTGCTTATGCTGCCGTGAAAAACGGGGCTTCGGCTGTTGTCTGTGAAAAACCGGTTTCCGCGGGAAAGAGCGCCGCCATAGCAATTGTGAAAAACAGCCGCGCCGCGCTTATTGAAGCGGCGAGGCAATTTTACAGGGAAAAAGCTGATGCGCTCTCATTTACGGGAATCACAGGGACAAAGGGAAAGACCACCGTATCATATCTTATAGGAGCGCTGCTTGAAGGGGGATTAAAAAGGCCGTGCGCTGTCGCCGGCACAATAAAATACAGGGTAGGCAGAAAAGAATATGAATCGATGACCACCACGCCTTCAATAACAAGGCTCTGCCGCCTTATAGAGGAGAGCGCGGACGCGGGGATAAGGGATTTTGTTATGGAGGTATCCTCCCATGCGCTTGACCAGGGGAGGGTGTCGCATATAACCTTTGATACTGTTGTCCTCACGAATGTAACAAGAGACCATTTGGATTATCATAAAACATACGGCGCGTATCTTAAAGCAAAGTCAAAAATTACAGGGCTCCTTAAGACGCGCGGCAGGATTGTGATTAACAGGGACGATCCCGGGTGCCTGCGTATAGCGTCCGGCAACGCGTGCAAAAGAGCGGATAGGTTCTATTATTCTTTGAGGTCAAACGCAATGTTCAGGGCTGTTGATATTAAAACAGGGTTTAAAGGGGCAAGTTTCACCCTTGTGACGCCTTCCGGAAGAAAACGGGTAAAGACAAACCTTATCGGCAGGCACAATGTATATAACGCGCTTGCGGCTGCTGCCGCGGTTTACGGAAAGATAAGCGATGAAGATATCAGGCGCGGGCTTCAAGAGTTCAGGCTCGTGCCGGGAAGGCTTGAACCGGTCTATTCCGGAAAATTCGGGGTTATAACGGATTACGCGCACACCCCGGACAGCCTTGAAAAAGCCATGGAAGCGCTGAACGCATTAAGCCATGCCAGGCTCATTACTGTTTTCGGAGCGGGAGGAAACAGAGACAGGGGAAAGAGGCCGCTGATGGGCCGGGTTGCGGCGAGGCTCAGCGATATAATTATCATAACAACGGACAATCCGAGGTTTGAAGAGCCTGAGGGGATTATAAGGGAAATAGCGGCGGGCATCCCGAAAAAGGAGATGAAAAATACTCTTATAATAAAAGACAGAAGAAAGGCAATAGAGACGGCTGTGTGCCTGGCGCGGGAAAATGATATTGTGCTTCTGGCCGGGAAAGGCCATGAGGGCTATCAGGCAATAAAAGGAAAAAAATACAGTTTCAGCGACGCGGTTGAGGTTAAAAAGGCGCTGAAGCGGCGGTTTGGATGAATCTTACATTTGAAGAAGCCGCCATCGCAGCGGGCGGGAAATGTTCTTTAAAAGGAAAAAAGATAAGCCGTGTTGTTATAGACAACAGGAAGGCCGTCAAAAACAGCCTGTTTTTCGCCATAAAAGGGGAAAACAGGGACGGCCATGATTACGCGGCAGCGGCACTGAAAGCGGGCGCGGCCGCTGTTGTGTGCTCGCGGCGCGTCAAAGGCCTGCCGCCGGAAAAGGCAATATTTGTGAAGGACACTAAGGCCGCGTTTCTTGCTGCCGCGAAGTATTATGCCATGAAATTTCCGGCGCTGAAAAAGTGCGGCGTGACCGGAAGCAACGGAAAGACCACGGTCAAAGAGATGACAGCGGCAATATTGAGGGAGAAGTTTAAGGCCGCTGTCTTAAAAAGCGAAAAGAGTTACAACAATTACGCGGGAGTGCCGCTTACGCTCTTTAAAATAAGAAAAAAACACAGGGTGCTTGTGCTTGAAGCCGGAATGAACCACCGCGGCGAGATAAAGGGGCTTGTATCGGGGCTCGGGCTCGACGCGGCACTTATCACAAACATAGGTGCCTCGCACATAGGGATGACAGGCTCAAAGAGGGCGACTGCCCTGGCAAAAGCCGAGATTTTTTCCGGGGTAAAAACCGGCGGTTATGCGGTTATCAACGCCGGTGACAAGTATGCCGGGGTTTTGAGGGCAAAGGCGCGCGGGTTAAGGGTTAAAACCTTCGGGCTGCGCGGTAAAGCTGATGTAAAAGCGGGATTCTCCGCGGGCAGCGGGGAGTTGTGGGTCTTTGACAGGAAAAACAGGATGAGGGCTCGGTTAAAGGGCGCTTATCAGGCGGAAAATGCCGCGGCAGCCGCGGCGCTGGCGGTCCTGTTCGGAGCGGGAAAGGCACATGTAAAAGAAGGGCTTGAGCGGTTCTCAATGAAAGGCATGCTGCGATGGGACGAATACAGAAAGAACGGAGCCCTTATAATAAAGGATTGTTATAACGCAAACCCGGATTCATTTGAAGCGGCTATAAACGTTTTAAGGGACGGCCGCTACAGCGGTATTATAATGGTTACGGGCGACATGCTTGAGCTCGGAAAATACAGCCCGAGCAGCCATGAGGAGCTCGGGAAGAGTATCGCGGAATTGGCGCCCGAAGCGCTGCTGATTCTGGGAAAGATGGCGGCCCATGTGAGGCGCGGTTTCATAAAAAAAGCGGGAAAGGCCGCAGGCGCCAAGGTCATGGTATTTAAGGATAAGGCGCTGCTTAAGAAAAGGCTCGGTGTTATTGCCGGAAAGAATAAGACGGTTTTTATAAAAGGCTCAAGGGCAAACAGGCTTGAGGAAGTTATATAGAAAAGATTCACAATAAAAGAGAGTGCGTTAAAGGAGGCGGAAAATGTTTTATCATTTGATTTATCCGATGAGC
>DSBP01000242.1 GCA_011049465.1 bacterium
CAAGGGGCGGAGGGTGGAGACAACAAAGGAACTTTTCATGGCGGAGGCAAACAGGATTTTCAAGGAGGACCTTGAAAATAACAGGGCCATAGGATATTTTGGAGCGGAGCTGCTGCGTGAAAAAGACAGGGTTTTGACCCACTGCAACGCCGGCGCGCTCGCGACAGCGGGATACGGAACCGCGCTTGGCGTCATCAGGGCCGCGGCCGCGAAAAAGAAGAAGATAACGGTGTATGTTGACGAGACAAGGCCGTATCTGCAGGGAGCGAGGCTGACCGCCTGGGAATTAAATGAGGCGGGGATTCAACATTACCTCATCACCGACAATATGGCCGGATATTTTATGGCAAAAGGCGATATTGATGTTGTGATAGTCGGAGCGGACAGGATAACGGCAAACGGCGATGTCGCCAATAAAATAGGGACATATCCGGTTGCTGTCCTCGCCTATACACACAGGATTCCGTTTTATGTGGCGGCTCCTTCCTCAACCATAGATTTTAACCTCAAGTCAGGCGACATGATTCCCATAGAGGAGAGGGACCCGGAAGAGGTGAGGCACATTATGGGTATTGAAATAACGCATAAAAAGACCAAGGCGCTTCATCCCGCTTTTGATGTCACTCCCGCCAAATACGTGAGCGCCATAATTACCGAAAAGGGGGTTATAAGGGCGCCCTTTGACGTGAACCTTGAGAAGGTAATCCTGAACAAAGATGTGGTGGCGAGCCTGTGAGCGAATGGATTGATGACGGTTACTGCATAGCGTGCGGTGAAAACAATCCCATCGGCATGCATCTCAAGTTTGAGGCGGTTGGAGAGGGTATTGAGGCAAAATACGCCTTCCCCCGGGAGTTTCAGGGATATTCCAACATGGCTCATGGGGGCATGATTGCTTTACTTTTGGATGAAATTATGGTAAATTTACCGTGGAAAAAATACAATACGCCCGTTGTCAGCGCGGATATCAGAATCAAACTTAAAAAGCCCATTATGACAGGAGAGCCTGTCAGGGCAAGGGCGTGGTTTGTAAAGGAAAAATCGCGGGTTTTTATCGTAAAATCCGAAGTGCTTCTTGAAAAAGACGGCACAATAGCGGCAGAGGGCGAAGCGCTCTGCGTCAAAGTTGACGGGAAAAAGACCGGAATTTAAGGGGCCTTGTATCGGGCCCCGTTAATTTAAAACGGAGGTTATGAATGGGCTGCGGAAAAAAAAGGCACAGCAAGAAGATCAAGACGCACAAAAGAAAAAAGCACAGAAGAAAAAATAAGTTTAAGGCGTAAACAGGCGGTGTGTCAGATAAGCGTTTGTTTTTGTCTTTTTTAAGGAGGCAATAATGTCCGGACACTCAAAATGGGCCACAATCAGAAGGAAGAAGGCCGCTATTGACGCGAAGAGAGGCGCTGCTTTCACCAAGTTTATCAGGGAGATAACCGTTGCCGCGAGAGAAGGCGGCGGGAGCCTTGAAAACAACGCGCGCCTCAGGACCATTGTTGAGAAGGCAAAAGCCGCCAACATGCCGGCTGATAACATTAAAAAAGCCATACAAAAAGGGACTGGGGAAATACCCGGTGTTATTTATGAGGAGATAGTGTATGAGGGCTACGGGCCGGGGGGGACGGCGCTGCTCATGAAGGTTACCACTGACAATAAAAACAGGTCAGCCGCCAATATCAGGGCGATACTCACAAAAAGAAACGGGTCAATGGCCGCTCTTGGAGCCACTGCCTGGCAGTTTGAGCATAAGGGTTTTTTCTCGGTTCCAAAAGAGGTGATTGACGAGGAGAGCCTGATGGAAGCCGCCCTTGAAGCGGGCGCGCAGGACATTGTTACAGAGGAAAATTCCTATGACATCACAACCCTTCCAACGGATTTCGAAAAGGTTAAAAAGGCCCTTGATGATAAATCCATAAAGTATTCATCGGCAGAGGTCACGATGGTCCCTAAAAGCTATGTGAAGCTTGCGGGAAAGGAAGCGGAGCAGATGCTCGGGCTTATGGACGCCCTTGATGAGGATGAGGATGTTCAGCAGGTTTACGCGAATTTTGACATTCCGCAGGAAGTTATGGACAAGATGGGGAGCCAGGAGTAAAAACAGAGGCTGCGTTTGCGGGGCGCGGGGAAAAACGGGTGCTATGGATAAAATCTCTTATCTCTCCCTGAATCAGTATTACAGGGGAAAATACAACAGGCGCGTTCAGCGCATAACCCTAAGCCTTGATTTTACATGCCCCAATATTGACGGCACAAAAGGAACCGGTGGGTGCGCCTATTGCCATGACGGGTCAATCCCCGCGGGCCGGAGCAGGGAGGCGCCTGTTGAGGAGCAGCTCAAGAGGGGGATTGAGGCGGGGAAGAAAAGATACGGGGACGGTGTTCTCTTTACTGCGTATTTTCAGGCGAATTCAAATACCTACGCGGGGACGGATGAGCTGAAAAAACTTTATTCCGCGCCGCTGGCGTTTAAGGAGATAATCGGAATCTCGATAGGCACAAGGCCGGACTGCGTGGGGGATGAAGTGCTTGAACTCATAGGCTCATTCAAGGAAAAATACCGGGAGATATGGCTGGAGTTCGGCCTCCAGTCCTCAAATGACAGGACGCTGAAGAGGATAAACAGGGGGCATTCGGCAGGGGATTTCGCGGATGCCGTAAAAAGGGCAAAGGCAAAGGGGATAAAGACAGCGGCTCATATAATAATCGGATTTCCGTGGGAGACGCCGGCGGATTATATTAATACTGCGCGGTTCGCGGCTTTGGCGGGCGTGGACGGGGTTAAGATTCACCCGTTTCACATCATAAGGGGGACGAGGCTCGCGGCTGAGCACGAAAAAGAGGGGTTCAGGCTGCTCCCGCTTGAGGAGTACGTAAGCGCGCTGAAGGGGATTATAGGGGTTTTCCCTGAAGGAACGGTAATAATGAGGTTTACCGCCGAGGCGCCGCCGGGAATGCTGATAGCGCCAGATTACTGCACCCCGGAATACAAGAACGTAATAAAGGAGATGGTGAGTGAATAGAACAGGACAGTTTAGGTTTTCAGTTGTTGTTTCTTCCACTTGCAAATTCCAAATTCCCAATTAAAACTGTATTTTTATTCGTCCTTTATCTCCTTGACCCCTGCCATAAAATCAATTAAAATAGGGAAAAATCCGGGCTGCAGAGCGGGTATTTGATTATCCGGGCCCTGTGAAGGAGCGATGTGAAGACATATCTCAGGCTTTTGCAGTATGTAAAACCTTATCTTCCCAGGCTGTTTATGACCTTTGGCGTGATGGTAGTGGCCGCGGCGCTTACTGCCCTCTCTTTTTACATTATTAAGCCGGTGATTGACAAGATTCTCGCGAACCCCGACAAGGAAGAGGCGCTTCGCTACATAAAGATTCTGCCGATAGGAATAATACTGGTTTACGGTTTTAAGGGCATATTTCTTTTTCTCCAGCACTACCTGATAAACTGGATATCCAACAGGATAATACTTGATATACGCGACATTCTTTACCGCCATGTCACAGGGCTCTCGATGCGGTTTTTTAACAGCCAGAAGACAGGCACTCTCATCTCGAGGATAACAAATGATGTTAGCCTTGTGCACGGGGCGCTGGCAAACGTGCTTGGCAATATTATCGGGGCTTTTTTAAACATAGCCGGGCTTGTGGGGCTGATGTTTTATTTAAACTGGAAGCTCACTCTTATCGCAATAGTGGTTTTCCCGCTTGCTGTTTACCCGATTACCAAATTCGGCAAAAGAATGAGGATGGCGGCGCGGGGAATGCAGGAAAAGATGGGCGACATTACTTCGGTGCTGAACGAGAGTTTTAACGGCATCAGGATAGTAAAGGCCTTTGGCATGGAGGAGTATGAGAGGAAGCGGTTCGCCGCTGACCTGCGCAAGTTTTTTGACTATGACATGAAGGCAGTGCGCGCGGTAGCCCTTGCTTCGCCCATAATGGAGACAATCGGCGCCGCGGGAATAGCGGCCATTGTATTTGTGGCCGGCCAGGCGGTAATAGGCGGAGAACTTACCGCAGGGACGTTTTTTGCCTTTGTTGCCGCGCTTACCGGGCTTTACCCCCAGGCTAAAAAACTCAATGACATGAACAATGTCATCCAGCGCGCGATTGCCGCGGCTGAGCGGGTATTCAGCACCCTTGACACCAAGCCTGATGTGGTGGACTCTGAGAACGCGGTTGAGCTCACGGCGTTCAACTCCTCAATTGAATTCAGGGATGTCAGGTTCAGCTATAACAAGGGGGACGAGACATTAAAAGGGCTGAATTTCACCATAAAAAAAGGGCAGGTATTTGCCGTAATAGGGCCCTCGGGCGCGGGAAAGAGCACGACAGCCGACCTGCTCTCCAGGTTTTATGACCCTGACAGCGGGGCAATATTGATTGACGGAAAAAACCTGCGGGAAATAAAGCTTTCCTCGCTGAGGGATATGATAGGCATAGTGACGCAGGAGACGATACTATTTAACGATACAATTAAAAGCAACATTGCTTACGGGAAACCCGGCATTGATGAGGATGAATTGATTGCGGCGGCAAAGGCCGCGAACGCGCATAACTTCATAATGGAACAGCCGGAAAAGTATGAGACGCTCATAGGCGACAGGGGAGTAAGGCTTTCGGGAGGCCAGCGCCAGCGCCTCGCTATTGCCAGGGCCATACTTAAAAACCCGCCCATCCTTATTCTTGACGAGGCTACGTCATCGCTTGATTCGGAGTCCGAGATACTTGTGCAGGATGCGCTCAACAACCTGATGAAGAACAGGACAACTTTTGTGATAGCGCACAGGCTCTCGACCGTCAGGAACGCGGACAGGATAATAGTCATAGACGGCGGAATGATAACCGAAGAGGGTGTTCACGAGGGCCTTTACGCGAAGGGCGGGGTTTACACGAGGATCTATAACCTTCAGTTTAAAAGGGAAAAAGAGAATGAAAAAGCGGACGAGTAAAGCTGTATTCATAGACAGGGACGGAAACCTTATATTTGAAAAGGGTTACATAAGCAGGATAAGGGATATCAGGTTCCACAAGCGTTCGGTTGAGGCGCTTAAGCTCCTTAAAAAACACGGGTTTAAAATCATAGTGGTGACCAATCAATCGGGCGTGGCGCGGGGATATTTTCCTGAGAGTTTTGTGGCTGAGGCGCACGCGCATATTAAAAAAGAGCTGAAGAAAAAGGGGCTTGCAATAGACGCATATTATTACTGCCCGCACCATCAAAAGGCGTCAATCGTCCGGTATAAAAAAGACTGCGCGTGCAGGAAACCAAGCCAGGGCATGGTGGACAGGGCGGTAAAAAGGTTTAACATTGACAAAAAAAATAGCTTTACAATCGGGGATAAGCTTGATGATGTCAGGCTCGGCCATAACGGAGGAATGAAAGGAATACTTGTGCTGACGGGCTTCGGCAGATGGCAGAGGAGCCTGATGGCAAAGGAAAGTGTCAAACCTGATTACATAGGCAGGGATTTTTATGACGCAGCCGCTTGGATAATCAAAAGCGGAAAAAAACAGGAGGCCAAATGAACAGGGAAAAGTACGGCAGGATAATTGAGAAGTTTAAGTCCAAAAAAATTGTTGTCCTC
>DSBP01000175.1 GCA_011049465.1 bacterium
GATTTTAAAAGGAACAAAAAGAACATTCCCGCGGTTGTTGAGGCCATAGAATATGACCCCAACAGGACAAGCAGGATAGCGCTCTTAAAATACAGCGACGGCGAGAGGCATTATATAATAGCGCCTATCGGGCTCGTAACCGGAGACAGGGTGGTAACGGCTGATGACGCTGAGATAAAGCCCGGAAATACGCTTACACTTAAGTTTATACCTGTCGGAACGGTTGTGCACAACATAGAGATGACTCCAGGCAAGGGCGGTCAGATAGCGCGCGGCGCCGGAGCTTTCGCGCAGATAATGGGCAAGGAAAAGGGCATGGCAATACTTAAAATGCCGTCAAGCGAACTCAGGATGGTGAGGCTTGAATGCTCGGCAACAGTCGGGCAGGTGGGGAATACAGACCACGAAAATATAGTAATAGGCAAAGCCGGGAAATACCGCTGGATGGGCTGGAAGCCGAGAAACAGGGCTGTCGCGATGAACCCGGTTGATCATCCCATGGGCGGCGGTGAAGGCCGTTCCAAATCAGGCGAACACCCGCGCTCGCCGACAGGCGTTAAGGCAAAGGGCTTCAGGACCAGGAAGAAAAAGAAGCTTTCAGGCAAGTATATAATAAGAAGAAGGAACGCAAAAGGAGGGAACGGATAAATGACAAGGTCCGCCAAAAAAGGCCATTATGTTGATGAAAAACTGCTCGCAAAGGTCATGAAAATGTCCGAAAGCGGCGACAAGAAAGTCATAAAAACATGGGCGAGAAGCTCGTCGGTATCGCCTGAAATGGTAGGATTTACATTTGCCGTGCATAACGGCAAAAAGTTTATGCCGGTTTACATAACGGAAAATATGGTAGGGCATAAGCTCGGGGAATTCGCGCCCACAAGGTTTTTTAAGGGCCACGGTGATCATAAAAAAGAATCACTGTCAAAGACGTAACATCACGGAAGGAGCGCTTAAATAATGGAAGCAAAAGCTATCGGAAAACATGTAAGGGTAACGCCGAGAAAGCTCAGGCTGGTTGCCGGACAGATAAAGAAGAACGGCGTGTCAGAGGCGCTTACAAAACTTAAGTTTATAAATAAATCGGCGGCTCCGCACATAGCAAAAGTGGTGAAGTCCGCCGCTGCCAACGCGACGAAGAATTTTGGCGCTGACGCGGACGCGCTTTTTATAAAAGAAATCAGGATTGACCACGGGCCCACGCTTAAGTACGCGAAAAGATTTATTCCGAGGGCGCAGGGAAGGGCGTCGGGCATCAAGAAACGCTCGGCCCACATAGTCGTGGTTGTTTCCGACTCAAAAAAATAAAAAGGAGAAGGCCAAGGTATGGGACAAAAGATAAATCCTGAAGGTTTCAGGATAGGAATAACCAAAGGATGGAAATCAAGATGGGTTACCAAGAAACACTTTAAAGAGTACCTGCTTGAGGACAACCGGATAAGGGAACACATAAAAGAAAAGCTTTACAGCGCGGGTATTTCAAAGATAGAGATAGAGAGGGCGGGCAACAAGGCGATAATAAAGATATTTACGGCAAAGCCTGGCATGATAATAGGAAGAAAAGGCGCTGAGGTGGAGGAGCTTAAAAAGGAACTGGAAGTTATAACGGGCAGGCAGATGCTTATTGAGCCCAAAGAGATACAAAAACCCGAGCTTGAGGCTCAGCTTGTGGCGGAGAATATAGCGCAGCAGCTTGAAAAGAGGATTTCTTACAGGCGCGCCATGAAAAAAGCGATGCAGACAACAATGGCCTCAGGGCCGGGCGCGCAGGGCATCAAAGTTTGCGTGTCGGGAAGGCTGCAGGGCGCGGAAATAGCAAGGACTGAATGGTATGTTGAAGGCCGCGTGCCGCTTCAGACGCTCAGGGCCGACATTGATTACGGATACGCGATAGCAAAGACAACTTACGGGACAATTGGCGTAAAGGTGTGGATATTCAAAGGCGAAAAGATAGGGAAAGAGGAATAATTTTAACGGAGGATTTGATAATATGCTGATGCCTTCAAGAGTAAAATACAGAAAACAACAGAGGGGCAGGATGAAAGGCCCCGCCACAAGCGGAAATAAGGTTAGCTTCGGCGAGTACGGGCTAAAGGCGCTTGAACCATGCTGGATGTCGGCAAGGCAGATAGAGGCGGCGCGTGTTGCCATTAACAGGCAGCTTAAAAAGGGCGGCAAGGTATGGATACGCGTGTTTCCCGACAAGCCCGTGACAAAAAAACCTGCTGAAACAAGGATGGGAAAGGGAAAAGGCGGGCCGGAATTCTGGGTCGCGGTAATAAAGCCGGGCAGGGTAATGTTTGAAGTTGACGGTGTAAATGAAGAGACTGCAAGGCTGGCATTCAGGAAAGCCGACGGAAAACTGTCCATGAAAACGCAGTTTGTCTTCAGGCACGAAATATAGATAACGGAGGAAATAATGAAAACCCGGGAAATAAGGGACATGAACCCTGACGAGATAGAAAGAAAGCTGAGAGAGTTAAAAGAGACTCTCTTTAAGGCAGGCATTAAGATTAAGACAAAACAGGCGGAAAATACTTCGCAGCTTAAGATAGTACGGAAAGACATAGCGAGGCTTCTTACTGTATTGAAACAAAAGAAACAGGGAACGGAGGCCGCAAATGGAACAAAAAAGTAAAAGAAGGTTGGAAGAAGGCGTGGTTGTCTCCAATAAAATGGAAAAAACAGTGCGCGTGTCGATTGTGAGGACAGTAATGCACCCGCTGTATAAAAAGTATGTCCGCAGGACGACAAAGATTATGGCTCACGACGAGAAAAAGGAGTGCGCCCCCGGGGATACTGTTGAAATCAAAGAGGTGCGGCCCATATCGAAGAATAAAAAATGGATGGTTGTCCGCGTGCTAAAAAAAGCAGCCGCGGGACAGATGGAAGAAATTAAAGACGGGAGCGAGCTATCATGATTCAGTCATTTACCAAGCTTGAGGTTGCCGATAATTCCGGCGCGAAGGAAATTATGGTAATAAAGGTGCTTGGCGGGACAAGGGCAAGATACGCCTCTTTGGGCGATGTGTTTGTGGCTTCTGTAAAAGAAGCCATACCCGGCGCACAGGTAAAGAGGAAGGAAGTTGTAAGGGCGGTTGTTGTAAGGGTAAAGAAAAAGGTGAGGCGGAGAGACGGTTCTTACATACGTTTTGACTCCAACTCGGCCGTGCTGATTAACGATCAAATGAACCCGAGGGGCACGAGGATATTCGGGCCCGTGGCGAGGGAGCTGAGGGAGAAGAATTTCTTAAAAATTATCTCTCTTGCCCCTGAAGTTGTATAGGAGGATGGGATAGGATGAAACTCAGAATAAAAAAGAACGACATAGTAAGGGTTATAACCGGAAAAGACAAAGGCAAGAGCGGTAAAGTGCTGAAAGTGAACACCGGCACGGGCAGGATAATAATTGAGAAAATTAATTTTGTCAAAAGGCACACAAAACCGACACAGAAGGTGCAGCAGGGCGGCATACTTGAAAAAGAGGCGCCTGTGAATATCTCAAAGGTTATGCTTATCTGCAATAAGTGCGGAAAGCCCACCAGAGTTAAGATAGGCGTCATGAAGGAAGGGAACAAGAAAGTGAGAGTCTGCAGGAAATGCAGTGAAATGATAGACGAAAAGTAAACTTACGAGGTGTGATAGATGGCAAGGTTAAAGGAAAAGTATGAAAAGGTTGTAATTGAAGAGGTGATGAAGGAGAGAGGGCTGAAAAACAGGTATCAGGTGCCCAGGCTCAACAAGGTGATTATAAACATGGGCGTTGGCGAGGCCACGCAGAACATAAAGATTCTTGACGCCGCTGTCGCCGAGCTTACCGCCATAACAGGCCAGAAACCGGTGGTTACAAGGTCCAAAACCTCAATATCAAATTTTAAGCTGAGGGAAAACATGCCGATAGGTTGCAAGGTAACGCTCAGGGGCAGGAAGATGTATGAGTTCGTGGACAGGCTCATTTCCCTTGCGCTGCCCAGGGTAAGGGATTTTAACGGTGTCCCGAGGAATTCTTTTGATGGCCGCGGAAATTATACGCTGGGAATAAAGGAACAGATGATTTTTCCCGAGATTAAGTATGACAAAATCGTGCAGACTCTTGGAATGGATATAACATTTGTAACCTCCGCGAAAAACGACGGGGACGCTATGGCGCTGCTTGCCGGTTTCGGCATGCCGTTCCGCAAGAAATAACCCAAGGAGGAAGATTGTGGCAAAGACATGTCTTATTGAGAAGTCAAAGAGGACGCCTAAATTTAAAGTAAGGCAGAAAAACAGGTGTAATATCTGCGGAAGGCCTAGGGCTTATATGCGTAAGTTCGGCGTCTGCAGAATATGTTTCAGAAGGCTGGCTTATAAGGGCGAGATACCCGGAATTAAAAAGTCAAGCTGGTAGGCAAAACGAAGGAGGAAAAATGGACCCGATAGCAGACATGCTGACAAGAATAAGAAACGCGAACAGTAAAATGAAGGATTATGTCGACATTCCTTCATCAAAGGTTAAGCAGAATGTGGTAAAGCTTCTGAAAGACGAGGGCTTTATCAAGGGCTACAGGTACATAGAAGACAACAAGCAGGGCGCGATAAGGGTTTATATGAAATACGGCTCAAACAAGGAAAAGGCAATAAAACACATTAAACGCGTCAGCAAGCCGTCCCTTCGGGTGTATAAGGAAGTCTCGAAAATGCCGAAGGTGAAGAGCAGATACGGAGTGCTCGTTTTAAGCACGTCAAAAGGCGTTATCACCGGCGAAAAGGCCAGGGAATAAAAGGTCGGCGGCGAAATAATTTGTGAAATCTGGTAAAAGGAGAACGGCAAATGTCGAGGATAGGTAAACAACCGGTAAAAATACCGGCGGGCGTTAAAGCCTCAAAAGACGGCGCGGAACTCAGGCTTGAGGGCCCAAAAGGGAAAACCGCGCATAAGACGAATCCGAATTTTGTATATGAAATAACCGCTGACGCGATAACCGTCAAACCTGCGGAGGCTGTCTCTCTTGCCGACAGGCGGATAAAGGCCCTTTACGGAATGGAGCGGTCGCTTATAGATTCAAGGGTAAAGGGAGTGCTGGAAGGCTACACAAAGACGCTTTTGCTGAAAGGCGTAGGATACAGGGCGCAGCTTCAGGGAAAGACGCTGAATTTTACCCTTGGGTTCTCTCATCCGATAAATTACAGGGTTCCCGACGGGATTACAGTGACGGTTGACAATCAGACAAAGGTGATAGTGAGCGGAATAGACAAGCACATGGTGGGGCAGGTAGCGGCTGATATCAGGATGTTCAAGCCGCCCGAGCCATATCAGGGCAAAGGCGTTATGTATGAAAATGAGCAGGTAAGAAGAAAAGCCGGGAAAAGCGCAGCGGGCGCAAAAGGCGCAAAATAAAAGGCTGTAACGGAGGAAAAAAGGCTGATGAAGATAAAAAAACGCACAAATAATGTAAGAGCGAAAAGGGAAAACAGGCACGCGCGCCTCAGAAAAAAAATATCGGGAAGCGCGGCAAGGCCAAGGCTGTCCCTTTTTAAAGGAGGCAGGTCATTGTTTGCCCAGGTCATAGATGATGAAGGCGGGAAGACAATTCTCGGGC
>DSBP01000172.1 GCA_011049465.1 bacterium
CTGTTTTTGTGAACAACGGCGTGCTCAGGCAGAATGAGCCGAGGCGCGTGATAAAAATGTTTTCGTCCATCGGCATGAAGGTTAATTACATAAACGCAGAGAAGGAATTCCTGCGAAGGCTCAAGGGTGTTTCCGGCCCTGAGAGGAAGCGGAAAATAATAGGCAATTATTTTATCAAACTGTTTGAGCGTTTTACGGTAAAGGCCGGAAAATTCAGGTTCCTTGCGCAGGGCACGCTTTATCCCGACATTATTGAGAGTGTCTCCGTAAACGGGCCGTCGGCCACGATTAAGTCGCACCATAATGTGGGAGGCCTGCCGGCAAAAATGAAGATGAAGCTTATTGAGCCTCTCAGGCTGCTCTTTAAGGATGAGGTGAGGGAAATAGGGAAAAAGCTGGGGTTGTCTGACGAGGTGCTGCTGAGGCAGCCGTTTCCCGGGCCAGGGCTCGCTGTCCGGATAATAGGCGATGTGACCAGGGAAAGGCTTAACGTGCTCCGCAAGGCCGACGAAATAATAGTGAGCGAGATAAAAAAGGCCGGCATGTATCACGGCATATGGCAGTCTTTCGGAGTATTCATCCCGGTTAAGACCGTTGGAGTAATGGGGGATAAGAGGACCTATGAGAATGTAATAGCGTTAAGGGCTGTCCACTCGAAGGACGGCATGACAGCCGAGTGGGTAAGGCTGCCGCACATTATTTTAAACGCGATAAGCTCAAGGATTATAAACGAGGTAAAAGGCGTAAACAGGGTGGTATATGACATAAGCAATAAGCCGCCTGCCACGATTGAGTGGGAATAGAAACATAAAAAAGAGGAAAGAGGAAGAGGATGATTTCGTTCGGAAGGCACATATGCAATGATTTTAACATAGCTGTCGAGAAGGAGTGGCTGATTACAAACAGGAAAGGCAGCTACGCTTCCTCGACAATACTTAATACAAATACGCGTAAATATCACGGCCTGCTTGTGGCGAAAATGCCGGGGCTTGACAATAGATATGTGATTTTTCCCAACTGTGACGAGGAAGTTGATATAGCGGGAAAAATACACCCGCTATCAACACATAAATACAGGGGCACGGTTTATCCGAGGGGGTATTCGCTCCTTGAAAACTTCAGCATACGCGATGATGTCGTGACTTTTCTTTATTTAATTGAGAATGTAAGGATAAAGAAAGAAATATTGCTGATGAAAAACGCGAATACGGTTATGCTTAATTACTCGGTTTTAACTCCCGATTCCCATGTAAAGATTCATATCAGGCCGTTCATAGCTTTCAGGGAGCCGGAAAATTTAATGAAAGAAATCACTCTTTTTGACCCTGTTGTTGAAAAGGAGAGCGAAGGCAAGGTAAAAGTATCGGTTTATGCCAATCTGCCTGCCGCGTGTATTTACGCGCCCGAGGGGGGCGATATAAGGATTGAAGGTATATGGTACAGGGATTTTTACTATCTGCGGGAGGACCAGTTGGGGTTTCAAAGTTCCGAGGACCTGTATAATATCGGAGTTATAACCATGGATGTGAGTTATGGCATGCCCAGGGCTATCGTGCTCTCGACGGAAGATTACGGCACGCTCAACGTAAAGAAGCTCAGGCAGGATTACAAGGCCCAGATAAAGAAACAGAAAAATACGTGCGTGGAAATCGGCGCGTGTGTAAAAGATGATGACTACAGGATGAATATCAGGCAGCTTGTGGCTGCCGCTGATTCTTTTGTGGTTGAGGACGGCAGGGGGAGGCCTGCTGTCATGGCGGGATACCTCTGGCCTCACTATATATGGTTCAGGGATACGTTTGCCTCGCTGCCCGGGCTTTTTCTTGTGCTGAAAAAGTTTGATGAGGCGAAAAATATCCTTCTCAACGCGCTTGAATATGAAAAAAACGGGCTGCTTCCGATAAGCATGACCATTGAGGGGAATGAAACGGAATACGCCTCTGTTGATACAACGTTGTGGTTCTTCTACGCTGTTTATAAGTATCTCGAGTACACAAAAGACTTTGAAATGGTAAAAGATGGATCTGAGTTTTTCGAGAGGCTCAGGTCTATAATAGAAAAACACAAGAGGGGAACGGATTTTAATATTAAAATAGACGACGACGGGCTGATTTACGCGGGCATGCCCGGAATCCAGCTTACCTGGATGGATTCAAGGGTAAACGGGGCGCCGGTAACGCCGCGGATAGGCAAGCAGGTTGAGGTAAACGCGCTGTGGTTCAATGCTGTAATGACGATGAAATATATCTGTGAAAAGAACGGCAATGAGACAGGAGCCGCGGAATACGGCGAACTCGCGCAGAAAATCAAAACCTCCTTCGGCCTTGAGTTCTGGGACGAAAGCCAGGGGTATTTATACGATACTGTTGAGGGCGGCAACAGGGACGACAGCGTCAGGCCCAACCAAGTGCTTGCACTCAGCCTTCCTTTTGAGTTGATTGACGAGCCCGCAAAAAAACAGAAAATTCTCAATACAATCATAAAGGAGCTTTACACCTCTTTCGGGCTGAGGACGCTGAGTAATGAGAACCCCTCGTACAAAGCAAGGTATGAAGGCGACCAGGCCGCGAGAAACAGGGCGGTTCATCAGGGAACGGTATGGGGCTGGACTATCGGGCATTTTGTAACCGCGTATCTCAGGACTTACGGCAGGTCAAGGGAGCATTTAAGCTTCATAGAGACCGCGTATGAGCCGTTTTTTGAGCACTTAAAGACAGCCGGGCTCGGAACAGTATCGGAGATGTTTGACGGCAGTTTTCCTTATACTGCCCGCGGCAGGATATCCCACGGATGGGCCGTGGCGGAAATCCTGCGTTCTTATTTTGAGGATTACATGCAAAGCAATGGGACGGAATAAAAACGCTGTCATAATAACGGCAAGCCCGAGAAAGAATTCGGGTTCAAAAAAAGCCGCGCTTTTTTTTGCCGAAACCGCCGGATTAAACCCTGAACTCATCGACATCAACCGCGTCTTTGCGCGGCCGTGCATCGCGTGCGGCAGGTGCGCGGATGTTTTCAGGTGTTTTCAAAAGGACGGCGTTCAGGGGGTAATTGACAAAATTAAAAAAGCTTCTCCGGTCATAATAGCCTCTCCCGTATATTTTACAGGTGTGCCCGGCCCGCTTAAAATCTTCATAGACAGAAACCAGCCTGTCTGGGAGGAGTACATGAAAAAGAAGGGCGGAAAAAAAGGCGCGCGAAAAAAAAGAGGCATAATTATTCTTACTGCGGAAAACGCCGCTAAAAAGCATTTTCTGCCGGCAGAGAGGGAGCTAAGGTCGTTGTTCGCGGTTCACGGGATAAAAACAGAGGCGGTCATCAGGATTTCCGGGGCGGAAAAAGAGGGCGTTGCCTGCGGAAGAAGCGTTGCGCGCAGGCTTGAAAAGGCGGCCGGCCTGCGGGGAAAAAGGCCGAGGGGCGCCGGGTAATGGCCATCACAGGCGGGTTTAAGGAAAAACTTGAAAAATACCTGAACTATATCCTCTTTGAGAAGGGCCTCGCGCAGAATACTCTGCAGGCGTACAGGGCGGACATTTTTGCTTTTAACGCTTATCTTGAGAACAGGAAGATTGAGGCGGCTGACAGGGATATAATAGAGGACTATGTGTTTGACCTGAAAAACAGGAAATATTCCGCGCTTTCCATAGCAAGGATGCTGGTCAGCGTAAGAAATTTCTACGCGTTTTTAACACGGGAGAACGCGGGCGTAAAGGACCCCTTTCAGGACATGGAACCGTTTAAAATGCGAAAAAAACTTCCTGACGTCCTGCCGGGAAGGGATATTGAGCTTATTTTAAAAGCTCCTGACGCTTCCTCAAAGGAAGGAATAAGGGACAGGGCCATGCTTGAGCTTCTTTATTCCGCGGGGGTCAGGGCATCGGAACTTGTGAACATTGAACTGACGGACATAAACATAGAGGAAAAGGTAGTGAGGTGTTTCGGGAAAGGGTCAAAGGAGAGGCTCGTGCCTGTGGGAGAATATGTGGTTGAAACGGTCGCGAATTATCTTGACATAAGGGGAGTTTTTCTCAAGAATAGATTCAGCGAGCATCTTTTTGTGACAAGGCTCGGGAAAAAATTTACCAGGGAAGGGCTCTGGAAGATTGTGAAGGCATACGCGAAAAAAGCGGGGGTTGAAAAAACCGTTTACCCGCATATATTCAGGCACAGCTTCGCGACGCATTTGCTTGCGGGCGGCGCGGATTTGAGGAGCGTGCAGGAGATGCTGGGGCATTCCGACATCTCGACGACGCAGATTTACACGCATGTTGACAGAAGCGGGCTTAAAAAAATTCATAAAAAGTTTCATCCGAGGGGCTGAAGAAAGGCGTGGCAATGATGAGGAATTTTTATACGAGAGTTCTTATAATTACGTTTCTGCTGGCGGTTATTATTTTTATGACGGGCAGGGCAATAGGCGCTTACAGGCACCACAACCCGTGGGTTAAGTTTGAAGCGACAGTGACGGAAGTGATAGACGGGGACACGGTCAGGATAAGCGGCTCAAAGCGAAGCGTCAGGCTGCTCGGAATAGACGCGCCCGAGACAAATCACCCTGATTTTCCGCAGCAGAGATACGGCGTGGAGTCCAAAAGATACCTTGAAACCATGATTAAAGGGAAAAAGGTAATCCTTGAATACAACAAGAGGGAGCCGTTTGACATATATAACAGAATTCTCGCCTATATTTATACGGCTGAGGGAACGATGGTGAACGCAGAGATGGTGAAGACCGGGCACGCCTATGTTTATGAAAAGAAGCAGTGCTCGAGGGTAAAGGAGCTTCTTGTGCTTGAAAACATAGCGCGGCAGCTGAAAAAAGGAATCTGGAAACATGACATAGGAGGAAGGGAAAAGAGATGAATAATGCCAAAAGTTTTATTTTAAAAACGGTTACTGTGACGTTGTGCGCGCTTGCTGTTATCGCGGCGGCCAAAATCTTTATTGTTGACGAGCTTAAAAAGCCCGTTGAGCACCTGTTTATCTCCGGCGAAGCAGGAGAGACTGCGGGTTCAGGCGCAGCAGCGGCAAGGCCGTGGAGGGACAAGAAAAAGATAAAGATTAACTGGAGGGACGCGGGAAAGCACATCGGCGAATATGCGGAGATTGAAGGAGTCATAGCCGCCTCGAAAAACACGGGAAAGGTATGTTTTCTGAACATGGACAAGGATTTCAGGAGGCACCTTACGCTGGTGATTTTCGCCTCGGATTTTAAAAAATTCCCCGAAAACCCGGAAAAGTATTACCTGGGGAAAAAGGTGAGGGCAGAGGGAAGGCTGAAGGAATACAACGGCAAGCCGGAGATAATACTTAACAGTTTGGATCAGATAGAAGTGGTTAAGTAAAAATTTAAGAATTTACAATTTGCAGGTGTGATGGAAATTTTCTCGAAATTTTTATGAAGCCTTTGCAGCATCTTTAGCCTGCGTAAAAAGCAGCCACAAAGCAGACTGATATCAAGTTGATAATTCATTCTGAAATCAATACAAAACAACAACAAATTTTAATAAATTTCAATAAAATTTGACAAAAAATGATTTATACTTTATAATTTAGGAGAAACGA
>DSBP01000291.1 GCA_011049465.1 bacterium
CGCCTGAAGATACGGCAACCGAGACGCCGACGTTTACAGCAACGCCTGAAGATACGGCAACCGAGACGCCGACGTTTACAGCAACGCCTGAAGATACGGCAACACACACTCCGTATTACAGTCCTTCAGCTACGCGCACGCCGTTAACACAGGGTGAAGGCAGCGCTGTGATTGATCCTGATGTTGCGGCGGCAGGGACAGGCGGAAATACAATGACGATAACATATAGCGCAGGCGCGACAGCGTGGTCAGGCGGAACGCTGAAGGTAATCATTCCTTCGGGATGGTCCGCGCCAAGCCTTACAACAACAGACGCGGGCTTTTTTACTGTTGTCGTAAGCGGCGGCGAGCATGGCGGTTATTACAGAAACGGGCAGACGATAATAGTCAATATCAGTTCTCTTGACTCAAACACAGGAACAGTAACGGTTGTTTACGGATCAAAGTCGGGCGGCGGGCCCGGAGCTGTCGCGCAAAGCAGCCCGGGAACAGCTGTTTTTATTGTTGAGATGGACCCGTTGGGGACAAATACGCTTGAAATAGAGGACAGCCCCGGGGTCTCTGTCTCGATGCCGACGCCGACTCCGACAATAACACAAACTTCAACGCTTACGCCTACAAACACATTTACGTTTACTGCCACGCCCACCGCGACATATACATCAACGCCTGTGCCGGGGCAGGGGACGGCGCAGATTATGCCTGATATGGTATTGACAGGAAGCACCGGAAACACAATGGTTGTTGAATATACAGCCGGCAGTTTATCGTGGGCAGCAGCGCCGGGCTACGGGACGCTCAGGATTACGGTTCCTTCGGGGTGGTCAGCGCCTTCAGTGCTTTCTTCATCGCCGGGATATTTCACCGCGTCATCAGCAGGCGGAACCATTGCAGGCACTCAGGTTTCGGGAAGGGATATGATTATTTACTGCAGCGGTCTGCCTGCCGACACGGGAACAATAACGGTTACTTACGGAAACAAATCAGGCGGCGGCCCGGGAGCGACAGCGCAGCCCGGCGCCGGAACAGCTGTCTTTACCGTAAAAATGGACGCCGGCGGGACGTATGTGGATGAGATACCTTCAAGCCCTTATGTAAACGTCCTTGCGCCCACGCCGACAGTAACATACACAAGCACGCCCGACAACACGCCTGTTCATCCGTTAAGCGTGGAAATATCACAAAGCGGAGATGAAACAACGCTGGAGTGGGAAACCGCGGCTGACGCCAATTTATATAAAGTATATTCTGTATCAGGCAGCAGCGCGAGATTAAATGAGTTTCCCGCGCAGTGGAACGTGATAGCCACAGTTCTTCCCACGCCCGTAATAACATCATATACATACGCAGACAGCCCGGGCAGTGAATACATTTATTATGTGGTAACGGGCGTTAATGCATCGGGCGAAAGCAACCCCTCTGTGATGCAGGCTAAGCGGCGGTTCAGTTTTGATTTTAACCCGGAGAGGTCCAATGTTTACAGGATATCGCTTCCTTATATAAACAAGTACACGAGCGCTTCCGGAATAGTTGCTGATATAGAAGGCAACACATACTCTTCCTCGAGGATATCACAGCTTTTATTGTGGAACCCGTTTACGCAGACATCAATAGTTTATCAGTACAGTCAGAGTTTTGAGAGGTGGATAGGCAATGACTGGGCTGTTGACGCGGGAACAGCCTCTTCAAACGCCCTGTATATAAATGTGAAGTCGGCTTTTGATTTGGATGTGGCAGGCAGGGATAAGGGTGTTGGGCTTGTTTTTTATCATAACGCGCCGGGAACAGGCCTTTCAAATTCACATAAGCGCTCAATGCCTTACACTTCCGTATATACAAAAGCTTCTGAAATCGTAAATGAAATCGAGGGAGGAACAGGAGCAGGTACAAACACAAAGATTGACAGGGTAATGGTGTGGAACTTTGAGACACAGACATTTAATATATTCATGTACAGCGCAAGCTTAAACAAATGGATAGGGAATGATTTTGATATACATCCCGGAGACGCTGTTAATATTTACAGCACGTCCACCTTTACATGGAGCCCGCGCCTGGTAATTACGCCGGTGCCATAAAGATTATTCTTTTAAACACAAAACAAAAATCATTTATTTCTTTAAATAACAAGGTTAAAAAACCCCTTTAAAATATAATAAAAAATAAAAAAATGCTATATTTTAAGGTATTTTATTTAAAAATCGTTTGACAAAAAAACTCCCACAGGCTATAATATAGAAGCAAGGGAAACAGCTGGCCACAGATATGAGTTAACAGAATGTAACAGAGTATAAGGGATTAAAAAATACTCAAAAGGATGTGGTCTGTTTTTCTATGAAAAACGAAGAAGCAGAGATTATGACAGTTAAAGAGGTGGCATTGTATCTCAAGATGAAACCTGTAACTATTTATAAGCTTGCGAAAGAGGGCAGGATTCCTGCTTTCAAGGTTGCGTCTTTCTGGAGATTTAAAAGGGGTTTAATAGACAGGTGGCTCGCGGAGGCATCAAAAAACAATTTAACAACATCAGGCAGGATATAATTGATTTATTTTTTAAGCAGAAGTCCGCAGTGAAATAATTAAGCGGAGGCGTAATGGAAGTAAGAGACAGGCTGTTAAAGTTAAAGAGCGCAGCAGTGATAGCGGTATGTTTATTTGCCGTTGTGCTGTTTTTTCCCGGTGAGGCAAAGGCTGAATTTACGCTTATGGGCAATGTCTTTGCTGCCGGCGGCACATCAGGAACAGCCTCGACCGAAAACAGCCTTGCCTCGCTTTCCGCTTACAGGATAGGGATACCGGGGCAGATTGGAAAGCAAAAGAACGGCGAGGACCCTCAGTGCGAGGAAAAGATTTTCGGCGCTGACCCCATGGGTTTTCCCGCTTATTACCTTACTGATGTCCAGAGCCTTGACCAGTGGGTTGATTCCCCGGCAGCAGGGCAAAGTGTAGTAGCTGTCCTTCAGACATACGCGGGACAGTTCGCCAATTGCGCGTGGACCGGCGCGGCTTATGTGGCCGCGAGAAAAAAAACCATTACATCGGATGATATTATAGACCTGTCGCTTGTCTTTGACGATGCCACAATGGCGGCAGTGCCTCAGCCCGTGAGCCAGACCGTGAGTTACTATGACGCGACACTTACGTGGGCCGGAATATCGCAGGACCCGGACAATGTCATCTCGAGCTACACTGTTTACAGGTCAACGGCCCCGGGCTCCGGATTTCAGGCGCTGACATACACTGCGAAGCAGGAAAAGGGCGGGACAGTTACGTTTACTGACGCTTCGCTCAATACAGCCACGACATATTATTACAAGATAGCGGTAAATTTTGAATGGGGCGGAACAGGCAACACGATTAACCCCTATTTTATCTCTGAGGCGCGGTCAAATACGGTTTCGGTCACAACGCTTGCGGCGAATGATACGGATCTTATATTAAATCTCAGGTATTCGCCTTCCTCGGCTCAGACAGTAAGTACGGGCCAGATAATCACCCTTATCGGTTCTGTATATAATAACGGAACAGAGTACATAGAAAATATTACAATGTCGCCCCTTGTGGTAAGCGGCACAGCCGGCTCAATGGTTCTCCTGTCCGGGCCGGTCCCGGCAAGCGTGGCAAGCCTTGAAGACGGTTCTACGGTTTATTTCACATGGACCTATTCGGCAAATGGCACAGGCTCAATGCAGTTCACGGGCTCGGCGCAGGGCACCGGCCAGTCATCGGGAACCATATATCTTGCCAGGGAGAGAAGCTCTCACATATATACTATACAGACAGCCGCAAGCCTGAGCTCTGAGCAGAGCGTTTCAAGAAATACGGCTTCTGTGGGGCAGGAACTGACAGTTATTCTTACTGTCACAAACAGCGGCCAGGCAGCGTCAAACAACACTACGGCGGGCATCAATGTTGTGGGTGTCTCGGGAACGAATACATTCAACGCGGTTTCGCTTGCCGCAGGGCCGGGCAGCGGAATAATCATACCCGGGGGCAATGCGGGTTACTTTACGTGGCGTTATTCGGTGACAGGAACAGGCACGGTCTATTTCAGTTCGTTTGCCACAGGCTATGACGCGAATTCCGGAAACACGGTCAATACTGTAGCGGCGCCTTCTTCCAACATACTTCTCCAGACGCCATCTGCGCTGACTGCCGATATTGTTTCTCCGGCAAGCGTCAGTTTAAGCCAGGTATTTACTGTCCTTATGAGGGTAACAAATACTGGCCAGGCAGCGGCAAACACCATTGCCCCGAACCTGACATTAAGCGGAGGTGGAACAACCTCGCTTTTAAGCGGGCCGTCACCCGCGAGTTTCAACTTGAGCGGCGGTAGTACCGCAAATTTTACATGGACATATTCGGCTACGGGCGCAGGGACAGTCAATTTCAGCGGTTATGCTGCCGGAACTGACGCCAATTCAGGGGCCGGTGTCCAGTCAGCATCGGTTAATGTCAACACAGTGATACAAACAAGGCCGAATCTGCAGGCAGTTGCTTTTATATGGCCGTCGCAGGTATCTGTGGGCCAGGCAATAACAATGGTTTTAAGGGTATCAAACGAGGGCCAGGCAACCGCTAACAGCCTCCAGCCCGTGCCTTCTCTGCCCGGAAAATCAGGGACAGGCGATGCCTCTTTCTCGTCGGGGCCGAACCCGTCATTGCTCGCATACCTGCTTGGAGGCACGCAGAACTCATTTACATGGATTTATAATGCCTCGGTTTCGGGGAATTTTTCCTTCAGTTCAAGGGCAGAAGGGCTTGACGCGAACGAGGGCACTTCGGTGGCATCAAACGCGGCTTCGTCAGGGGCGATTACAATACAGACTGCCGCTAACCTGATATCGCAGGTGCATGTGTCACAAACGCAGATTTCAACGGGCAATTATCTGACTGTCCGCCTGACAGTCACAAATACAGGGCAGGCAGGAGCCAATAATGTCGCGCCCGAACTTAATCTCATAGGTTCTGCCGGGTATTTCCTTGACGACGGGCCTTCGCCCGCTTCAACATCAATAGGAGGCGGATTATCAGCCGAGTTTACGTGGATTTATCTGATGCAGTCGGGCGGAAACCTGCAGTTCAACGGACGCGCCGCGGGCCAGGACGCGAATTCCGGTTCTGTGGTTGCCTCTTCCTTTACGAACAGGGACGTAATTGTTCAGGAGGCCGCGGTTCTCATATCTTCAATCAGCGTCTCTCCGGTTTATTCCGCTGTCGGCTGGACAATTACAACGGTTATGACAGTTTCAAACACGGGCCAGGCGCAGGCAGTAAATGTATCCCCTTCGTTTGTAATTGACGGCGCGAGCACAGGCTCTGTCACGCTTATTGGCGCGCCCGCGTCCCCTGTATCCATAAACGGCGGCGCCGCGCACCATTTCACATGGACATATTCGGCTGCTTCAACAGGCTCCGTAATATTCTCAGGCAGCGCCAACGGACAGGACGGCAACAACGCGACAGCCATAAGCTCTGCCGTAAATACGAGGACGGCCTATATACAGACTCCGGCTTCACTGGCATCGTCTGTTGTGATAGACCCTGTGGTCATATC
>DSBP01000268.1 GCA_011049465.1 bacterium
GATAAATTACTGTATAGTACAATATCTCCGGTAAATAGTTTCAGGGTGGTGCTTAACAGGTACCTTGATATGGAACTGGAGTTGCTGCCGGACAGGAGTTATTTCTCGACATGGGAGGACCCCTTTGTTTTCACCGAAGTCCCGCCGGAAAAACTGAGGTAAAGGCAGTTTGAATTTGTAATCTGCAATTTGCAAGTGTTAAAAACTCCAATGACAGGGTTATGGAGTGTGCCTGAAAATTCCAAATTGTAAATTCAAAATCTCAAATCGGGGCTTACCTGTAAACGCTTGACTTTTGCCCCCTTAAATAATATAATCATTTTACATTGGATTTTCATAAAAAGCTTATAATTAACGGTTTTTTTCGCGGAATCATGTTTCCCGCCGTATGTTTATTTATCTATATGTTGCAGTTTACTTTTATGGAAAGAGGTTTCACATGTCAAAGAACTGCGTAAATGTAGGGCTCATAGGTTTTGGCACCATAGGCGCGGGAGTTGTTAAGCTCTTTTCCCGCTCTGCTGAGCTTATTAACCGCAAGTCAGGCGTCAAAGTCGCGCTTAAAAAGATTTGCGACATTGACATAAAGAAAAGCCGCGGCATAAAAGTCCCGAAGTCAATGCTCACCACCAAAGCCGCTGATGTTTTAAATGACCCTGAAATTGACATAGTAATAGAGCTTATTGGCGGCTATAAGCCGGCTTATGATTTTGTGATGGCCGCGATTAAAAACAAAAAACATGTGGTGACCGCCAACAAGGCGCTTATATCAAAATACTGGGCGGAACTAAAAAGCGCCTGCATGAAAAATTCTGTCGAAATAATGGCCGAGGCCTCGGTCGGCGGTGGAATACCCATACTGCGCGGCATAGACAAGGGCCTTGCGGCCAACAGAATAAAAAAAATTACCGGGATTTTAAACGGGACCTGCAATTATATACTCACGAGAATGTCGCTTGAAAAAATGGATTTCGGCGCGGCCCTTAAAGAGGCGCAAAAAAAAGGCTTTGCCGAGGCTGACCCAACGCTTGATATTGAGGGGTATGACGCGATGCACAAGATTATCGTGCTCTCAAACCTCTCCTTTGGCGCGAACGTAAGGGAAAAAGATGTTTATGTCAGGGGGATAAAGGACACAAATGCCGTTGATATACTGTATGCCGACGAGCTGGGTTATGTCATGAAGCTTCTCTCTGTGGCAGAACTTGACGACAAAGGAATAAACGTAAGGGTGCATCCTGCTTTTGTCGAGAAATCCCGGCTTCTCGCCTCTGTCAATTACGAGTATAACGCGGTATATGTAAAAGGCGACGCTGTGGGGGAGACGATGTTTTACGGCAAGGGCGCGGGAGAGATGCCCACTGCCTCGGCAGTGCTGTCTGACGTCATATACCTGGCTCGCAATATAAGCGGCGAAAAAAAGCCGCGCTTCAAATCAGCCGCAGGAAAAGGAGCGGCCGTAAGGATAAAAAAGCTCGACGATGTGAGATCCAAGTTTTACCTGCGCTTCAGCGTGGCTGACAACGCCGGCGTACTCGCCTCAATCGCGGGCATACTGGGAAAGAACAATATCTCAATTGAGTCCGTTATTCAAAAAGCAAGGCACGCGCATGAAAAAGTGCCTGTTGTCATAATGACATACGAGGCGCGCGAGGCAGATATGAAAAGGGCGCTGAAAAAGATTGATTCTCTTGAAGTGGTAAAACAAAAGACGGTCTTTTACAGGGTTGTTTAATCCGCCTTTAAGAAGGCGGGGAAAAGGGAAAGTGATAAATGGCATACAAAGGGCTTATAGAAAGATACAGGCAGTACCTGCCTGTCACGGAAAAGACGCCGGTTGTATCCCTTCTTGAAGGAGACACACCGCTCATACGCCTGAAGAGAGTGGAAGAGTTTATCGGTGAAAATGTCCGGGTTTACGGCAAGTACGAGGGCTTAAACCCGACAGGCTCGTTTAAGGACAGAGGGATGACCATGGCCATATCAAAGGCAGCTGAAAAGGGCGTAAAGGCCACTATTTGCGCCTCTACGGGAAACACATCCGCTTCAGCAGCAGCCTACTCTGTAAGAGCGGGGATGAAGAGTTATGTGATTATTCCCGACGGGCATATAGCAATGGGCAAGCTGTCACAGGCTTTGATACACGGCGCAAAGGTAATCGCTGTCGAGGGAAATTTTGATACTGCTCTTGAAATGGTAAAGCTTATATGCGAAAATTATCCTGTTGAGCTTGTCAACTCGCTTAACCCCTTCAGGATAGAGGGGCAGAAGACGGGCTCGTTTGAGATAGTTGATTTTCTGGGCGATGCGCCGGACTTTCACTGTATTCCCGTGGGCAATGCGGGCAATATTACGGCCTACTGGAAAGGTTATAATGAGTATAAAAAAAGCGGGAAATCCTCGAAAAATCCTGTTATGATGGGTTTTCAGGCGGCCGGCTCAGCTCCGATAGTTCTCGGCGCCCCGGTTAAAAACCCGGAGACTGTCGCGACCGCCATAAGGATAGGAAATCCCGCGAGCTGGAAACAGGCTGAGGAAGCCAGGGATTCAAGCGGCGGCGTCATTGATATGGTAACGGATGAAGAGATAATAGGCGCTTACAGGATACTTGCCGGATGCGAAGGCGTCTTTGTTGAGCCCGCGTCAGCGGCATCTGTGGCCGGGCTTATAAAGTACGCGAAAAAAGGTTACTTCCCGAAAGACAGGGAGATAAATATAGTGTGCGTCCTGACAGGGCACGGTTTGAAGGACCCTGACAGGGCAATAAAGTCCGTTGAATTCGCGCCGGTTACGGTTAAACCGGACATAAAGGAAATAGAGAAGCTGATTAAAATATAAACAGGCGCAGAGCCGGGAGGTATTAATGAAGAGATTATTGACAGCTGCGGCAATAGTGGCGTTTTCTTTTTCCGTGCTTTATGCGGCCGCAGGCGGCGGGCCGGGAAAAGACGCGCAGGCGTACAAGCTGTATAATGAGGCTTATGATATGTACCTTACCCACCATTATAAAGACGCGGTTAAGGCGCTTAAAAAAGTCATTAAGCTGAAGCCGGACTTTTCCAAGGCTTACAATCTTGCGGGGCTCTCTTACGTGGCCTATAAGTATGTTGACCACGCCATATTTATGTACAAAAAGGCTGTGCACGTTAACCCGCGTTATGCCGAGGCATATTACAACAAGGGCGTGGCGTGGGAGATGAAAAAACCCGAAGAACTCGAACAGCCGGCGTCTCTGTACAGAAAAGCCATTGAGCTTGACAACGATAATGTCATATTTGTGAGGGCGTCGCGCAAGCTGGGCGTAATTCTGAGAAAACAGGGCAGGTATGATGATTCTATTGCTGTGCTGAGGGAGGCTCTTAAAAAGGGAAAAGACGCGCCGGAGATTTATAATGAGGCGGGGCTCGTATATATTGAGTCCAACCACCTTGACTTCGCGGTTGAGCAGTTTAACAAAGCGCTGCAGTACAGGCACGTCTATCCTGAAGCCTCAACAAACCTTGGCGTGGCTTATCTCAAGCAGGGCCATCTCGCGAGGGCAATTGCCCAGCTCGAGGATACAATAAAAAAGAACCCCGGTTTCGCGGGAGCGCATTACACTTATGGCAACCTGCTCATATACAACGGGTTCTTTGAAAAGGCAATCGCGCACCTTGAAACAGCGATAAAACTTGAGCCTGAAACGATGGAGGCGCACCACAGCCTCGGGACGGCGCATACAAGGCTCAATCAGTTTGAGCAGGCCGAGGATGTTTACAGGGAGGCGCTGAAGATAAACAAGGATTACGAGCCGATAAAGACGGCAAGGCAGGAGCTTAAAGCGCTCAGGGAAGAGTTCAGGGCGCATATAGTATTTGCCAAGAAGAAAACAGAAGAAGATGAGGATGAAGAGGAAGAGTACGCGGACGAAGAGGAAGAGGATCAAAGGGAAAAAAAGCCCAAAAAAGCCGAATTTGTCGAGGATGTTGAGGGCTTAAGGCTTATTGATAAGGACGAGAAGAAAGAAGACGATGAGGACGAGGAGTACGACGACTAAGGGCGGATGTGTTGTATCGCAGAGCTTGATTAACCGCTGAAAAAAAGGATTTGACAATGAAATATATAATATTACTTGCCGATGGAATGGCAGACAGGCCCGCTGAGGCTCTTGGTGGAAAGACGCCGCTTGAGGCTGCAGATAAGCCCAATATGGACAGGCTTTTCAAAATGTCTGAGGCGGGAATCGTAAAACCGCTTGTTTACGGGCTGCCTCTGGGTTCGGATGTGGGAAACATGGCGATTTTAGGGTTTGACCCGCACAAGTATTACACGGGCCGGGCAGCCATGGAAGCGGCCAATCTGGGTATTGAGCTGTCGCAGGGGGAAGTGGCTTTCAGGTGCAATCTTGTTTACACAAAAGCTGGAAAGATGGAAGACTACAGCTCCGGCCATATAACCACAAAGGAATCAAAGGAGCTGATTAAGCTCATAGACTCAAAGCTTGGCTCAAAGGATTTCAGGTTTTATCCCGGAAAAAGTTACAGGCATTTGATGGTGGCCAAGGGCGGGGAAAATGTCAAGGCAGCCGCGCCGCACGACATCATGGGGCAGGAACTTGAGAAAAACTGGCCAAAGGGCCAGAAAGCATCTGAGCTGATACGCCTCATGCAGGAATCGGTTTTCCTTCTTGATTACCATGAAGTCAACATGAACAGGCGGGCTGAAGGGAAGGCTCCCGCAAATATGATTTGGCTGTGGGGCCAGGGCAAAAAACTGGAACTGCCCAAATTAAAGGACACCTACGGCCTTGAAGGAGTTGTCATCTCGGCTGTTGACCTTGTAAACGGAATAGGGCTTTCAATGGGGCTTGAGGTTATTAATGTACCGGGGGTCACCGGTTACATTGACTCAAACCTTAAGGGGAAGGCCGAATACGCGCTAAAGGCCCTTAAGAAAAAGGATTTTGTCTACCTGCACGTTGAGGCAACTGACGAGATGGGGCATAACGGCGACCCTGTGGGCAAAAAAGAGGCGATAGAAAAATTTGATTTTGATGTTGTCGGGTCGGTTATGGAGGGCATGGAAAAATTCGGGGAATACAGGATTATGATTACATCAGACCATGCAACGCCGTCGTGCTGCAGGACGCACACAGAGGACCCTGTGCCATATGTTATTTATGACTCGGCAAATAAAAAGGAAAATACCATAACCGCTTATTCGGAAAAGGCGATTGAGGAAAGCGGCGCGAAAAAGTTTGAAAACGGATGGGAACTTTTCCCGTATTTTCTCGGAAAATAGAAGATAAACAGGAGGTTGGTTTAACATGGCTTTGATAGTTCAGAAATACGGCGGTTCGTCGGTCGCGACGCCGGAAAAGATGCTCTTTGTTGCCGACAGGATAATAAAGGAACGCAACAAGGGCAACCGGATGGTTGTTGTGGTCTCCGCGCCCGGGGATACGACCGACCATCTTATTGACTTCGCTGAAAAGATTTCAAAAGAGCCGGATACAAGGGAGCTTGATATGCTGCTCTCGACGGGCGAGCAGCAGTCCATAGC
>DSBP01000131.1 GCA_011049465.1 bacterium
GCGTTAAGGGATTTAATATGTTTCGCGGCTGTATTATTTTTTTATTGGGAGGGAAAGGCGGCCTATTTCCCGTGGGAGGCGATAGTGCGTTATATTTCCACTGTTTCCGCCGGCGTTGTTGTAATAGCAGCCGCGTCAATAAACACTGAAAGGACGGCCCGGTGGTTAAAGAAGACATTAAGGAGAACATAAAGAACTCGTATAAGAGGTTTGTCCGCATAAAAACACTTATGCTGGTTTTTGCTTTCGTAACCCTGGTGCTGACGGGCAGGCTTTTCTACCTGCAGGCCGTCAAGGGAGCGCATTATGGCAGGCTGGCCCAGAGCAACTGCATCAGCATGATAAAGGACAGAGCTCCGAGGGGAAATATCTATGACAGAAACTACAGGGTTCTCGCGGCAAATGAGCCCGCGAATATAGTCAGCATAATACCTTATCATTTTCACCAGAACGAGGACCGGGAAAAAGCCGTAAATGAAGTGGCGAAAGTCCTCGGTATTGAGCCTGATACTGTGATGGAAAAACTCGCTGAAAAGCGCGAATATATGCTTGAACCCGTTCAGCTGAAACGCGGTATTTCCGTAAAGGAGCTGTCGCTAATTACGGAACTCTCCGCGAATATCACAGGGATATCCGTATCTGTTGAGCCTGCGCGCGTATACGAAAACGGCCGGCTCGCGTCGCATACAATCGGTTATGTGAGCGAAATAAGCGCGGCAAGGCTTAAAGAGAGGCGTTATGAAAAATACCTGCCCGGGGATATTATCGGACAGGCCGGAGTAGAAAACTATTATGACTCCATTCTCCGCGGAGAGGACGGGGTCATGTACATTCTGACAGACGCGAAAGGAAGGCAGCTTGATGTTGTAAGAAAAATAGAGTCAAAAAAGGGCACAAATGTGGTGCTTACAATTGACGCGAGGCTGCAGGCCTTCGCGGAAAACCTGATGGAGAGAAATAATTATAAGGGCGTTATTCTTGTGAGCGACCCTAAGACAGGAGAGATGCTTGCCGCCGTATCCAAGCCGGACTATGACCTGACATATTTCAGCAGAAGAATCGACCTTAACAACTGGAAACGCCTCATACGAAACAAGGATAACCCGTTAAACAACAGGTATGCACAGGGGCTCTATTCCCCGGGCTCAATCTTTAAGATACCGGTGGGCATAGGGGCGCTGACAGAAAAGGTAGTTGTGCCGACAACGACTTTTCACTGCGAGGGCATATACTGGATAAGGACATGGCCGTATAAATGCTGGAAAAGGTCCGGCCACAACTGGATGGATTTTTACAGGGCCGTCGCGCAGTCATGCGACATCTATTTTTATAGGGTTGGACTGAAGATGACGGTTGAGGCGCTGCATAAATACGCGGTTATGTTCGGGCTCGGGGAGAGGACGGGAATTGACATTCCGGGGGAGAGGCAGGGAATTGTGCCGTCAAGGGAGTGGAAAAGAAGGATTGACCGCTCTCCGTGGTTCCCGGGGAACACTGTGATGATGTCAATCGGGCAGGGCTATATAACATCAACGCCGCTGCAGATGATGAATATCATAAGCGCGATGGCGAATTACGGCTACGCGATGCAGCCCCATTTTTTTAAGGCTGCGACAACTGACGGCCGGAGAATAATTAAAAGGCACGAGCACAAAAAACTTTTTGAGTTAAAGGCCCCAAAAGAAAACATTGAAATGATGCGAAAAGCCATGCAGCTGGTCGTGCACGCGGGGTACGGGACAGGCGGAAGGGCCCGTGTTGAAAAGCTGTCAATGGGAGGAAAAACAGGGACCGTTGAAAACCCTCACGGCGAGACGCACGCCATGTTCGGCGCGTTTGCCCCGTATATTAACCCCGAACTGGTGGTCTTTGTCCTTGTGGAACACGGCGGCGGCGGCGGTGATGTTGCCGCGCCCATAGCAGGAGAGATATTCAGATACTGGTTCAAGGTGCTCAAGGAAAAATGAGAACACGTGCGAAAATAAGCGACAGAATCAGGGAATTCTACAGAAATATGGACTGGGTGCTGTTTGCGGCCACTTTAGCCCTTATGATTACGGGCGGTTTTGTGGTAAAAAGCGCGACTGCCGCCACTGACCCCATGATGTTTAACCGCCAGCTTATATGGTACGCTGCGGGGCTGATTATGATGTTTGTTTTTGCCAATATCAATTACAACCATCTGCTCGCGCTTGGAAGCCATCTTTATTGGCTGTTCGTTGCCATACTTATTCTGGTTCTTCTTGTGGGCCACGAGGCGCTGGGCGCGCAGCGCTGGATAAAGATAGCCGGTTTTCAGTTTCAGCCGAGCGAGCTCATGAAAATCATCCTTCCATTCGCGGTTATCAGGTTCATACTGGTGAGGCAGAAGGAGAGTTTTACTCTGAAAAATATAGGAAAAATGCTGCTTATGGTGGCGCTGCCCGCGTTATTAATACTCAGGCAGCCTGATTTGGGAAGCGCGCTTCTTATCCTTCTGGTGCTGTTTGTGATTTTTTATGTGGGTAATATGCCGCCTAAAAAACTGATAATACTCGTGCTTGCCGCGGTCATGCTGATGCCTGTGGCGTATATGGCGTTAAAGGATTATCAGCGGCAGAGGCTTGCCGTATTTGTCAACCCGCAGATAGACCCGCTCGGCGCCGGTTACAATGTAATACAGTCGCAGATTGCCGTTGGTTCGGGAGGGCTTCTGGGAAAAGGTTACATGCAGGGCACGCAGAGCCAGCTGAATTTTATTCCGATAAAATATACTGATTTTGTCTTTGCCGTAATCACGGAAGAGACGGGTTTCGCGGGCGGCCTGTTTATTATCGCGCTCTATTTCATTCTTACGATGCAGGGGTTGAGGATTGTAAAGCTTTCACGCTATTCGGGCGGAAAAATGGCGGCAGCCTCGCTTATAACCATAATTTTTTCACAGTTTGTCATAAATACAGGAATGAATATAGGGATAATGCCGGTTACAGGGATTACCCTGCCGCTTTTAAGCTATGGCGGAACTTCTGTCCTGGTGACTATGATTGCAATAGGGATTTTACAAAACATATACAGAGAATACATGAAGGCGGAATAAAAAATGAAAAAAATTATCATCAATGAAGAGGATTTTGACACAAACGCGGCGGTAGTTGACGACAACAGGCTCGTTAATTATTTTACGGAGAGAAAAGTTTACGCAAGAGCGGGCAATATTTACAAGGGAAGGGTGAATAAGGTTGTCGGAAATATGAACTTTGTATTTATCGACATAGGGGACTCCAAGCCGGGTTTTCTGTCCGAGCGGGAATATTACGACAGTTCCGGGGTTTACGGCTCAATAATCTCGGCTGAAAAACCGGATGAAAACGGCATAAAACAGCCGGAGAATGTCACGGGCCTCTTTGAAAAGGGGCAGGAGACTGTGGTTCAGGTGGAAAAAGAGCCGTATAACACAAAAGGCGCGCGTCTTACCACAAATGTCTCGCTTCCGGGTTATTATACGGTCTATTCCCCGTACTCAAGGCATACGGGTGTCTCAAGGCGCATAAGCGACGACAGGGAACGGCACAGGCTCCGCTCGATAGTGGATTCCCTGAAGAAGGAGTTAAACGGCAGTTTCGGGGTAATAATAAGGACGCAGGCGGAAAAGGCAAAGGATGAGGATATTATTAACGAGCTGAAGGCGCTGCATTTCAGGTGGGAAGCAATAGACAAAAAGATAAAAAAACTCAAAGCGCCGAAGCTGCTTTATGAGGAGGAGCCCATAGCTGTAAAGGCGCTCAGGGAGCATATGGACAGGAATGTGCGGAAAATAGTAACCGATTCAGAAGCCATGTTTTCGGCAGCGGGCCGTTACCTTGAGGAGACAGGCAGGAAAGACGTCTCTCTTGAGATGTATGAGGGCGCAGGGCATGTTTTTGAGGGAACGGGCATAAACAGCCAGGTTGAGGGAATATACAATAATATCGTCCCCTTTAAAAAGGGAGGTTATATGACAATTGACGTCACCGAAGCACTGACTGTAATTGACATAAACAGCGGCAAATTCAAGGGAAAAGAGGACGTGGAGAGCAGCCTTTTGGCCCTGAATTTAAACGCGGCAAAGGAAATTGCGAGGCAGATAATACTCAGGAATATCGGCGGGCTCATTGTAATAGATTTTATAGATATGGAGAAGCAGGAAAACAGGGACGCGCTGAAAGCGGCGGTTGACGGGGAACTCGCAAAATCAAAGATGTATTTCAGGACATCGAAAATCAGCGAGTTCGGGATAATGGAAATAACGAGAAAGAGGAACGCAAAACGGGTTGAGGACATATATTTTGAGAAGTGCGGGTGCTGCGGCGGCAGGGGGATTGTCCCGACAAGGGAAAATGTTTGTATTAATTACCTTAAAAAGATAAAATATATGTGCAAAAAGTCCCGCTCGCGGAACATTGATGTTGTACTGCCGAAAGCAGTGAAGAAAATGGTGGTTTCGGATTTTAAAAAGGAACTGAGGTCCATCGAGAGCAGGTTCGGAAAAAAGATAGTCCTTAAGGAAGAAAAAACAGCGGACTAAAAAACAGCCGTTTTCAAGGAGGCGGAAAATGATTGTAGTTACGGGCGCGGCAGGCTTCCTGGGTTCTGCCATAGTGAGGGAATTAAATATCAGAGGTATTACGGATGTTCATGCGGTTGATTTTCTGGAATCTGATACAAAATGGAAGAACCTTACAGGGCTCAAATTCCTGGACTATGAGGAAAAGGACCCTTTTTTGAAGCGGATACTCTTTGATGACGCGTCTTTGAAAGCGGGCGTTGAGGGCATAATACACATGGGCGCGTGCAGTTCCACGACAGAGCAGGACGCCTCTTTTCTTGTTGAAAACAACTACAAATACACTCAGGTTATGGCAAGATGGTGCGTCAGGAACGGCAAAAAATTTGTTTATGCCTCAAGCGCCGCCACCTACGGCGCGGGAGAAAAGGGTTTCTCCGACAGCCATGAATTGCTCGAGTCGTTTGAGCCGCTTAATATGTACGGATACTCCAAGCATCTCTTTGATTTGTGGGCGCTGAAAAGCGGGCTGCTCGACAAAATCGCGGGTATAAAGTTCTTTAATGTTTACGGCCCGAACGAGTATCACAAGGGAGAGATGCGTTCCGTGGTTCATAAGGCTTACGGACAGATAACTGAAACAGGGAAGTTAAAACTGTTTAAGTCATACAGGGAAGGCGTAAAGGACGGCGGCCAGCTCAGGGATTTTTTGTATGTGAAGGACGGGGTTGATATGGTGCTTTTCATATATGAAAAAGGGCTGAAGGGGATATACAACGCGGGCACAGGAAAGGCAAATTCTTTTTCCGCGCTCGGCGCTGCCTGTTTTAAGGCCATGGGGAAAGAGGAGAAAATCGAGTATATTGACATGCCTGAGGCCATTAAGGATAAATACCAGTATTTTACAGAGGCGGATATCTCCAAACTGAAGGCTGCCGGGTACCCGGGCGTTAAATACACGCTTGAGC
>DSBP01000080.1 GCA_011049465.1 bacterium
AAATCAACGAGCCCTCTTTTCACGGGTTCCATCCTGTTAGGCTTGATATCATCAGCCCACATGCTGGACGAGACATCAAGCAGTATCATTATATCTATCCCTGAGTAACGGGCCTGAGACTCAACAGGCCGCCCCTGCGGCCGTGCGAGCGCGATTACAAACAGTATAATGGCGGACGCGAGCGCGAAATATTTTGCCGCGGCCATTACACCGGACGGCATATTGAAAGTTTTTGACGCCATCTTCGCGTCAAAAAAACGGCTGTAGTTTCTTATTATTACCGCAACTCTCCATGCTGTAATTATAAACAGCGGGCCAAAAACAGCCAACGCCCAGAAAGCCTCCTCAGCTCCAAACCTCAATGTCTCCTCCTTGTTTCGTTTTCGTTTCCATCATTCAGCCGCGAATATCAATTTACACGTCTTTTCATTCCCGTCCTTTGTAGCCGCGAACTTCAGTTCGCGCGTCCTTTTCTAATACCGCAAACTAAAGTTTGCGGCTACGTTCAAACCACAATCATGCCAAACCAAAACAACCGCATTTTCCGTTTCCTGTAGCCGCGAACTTCAGTTCGCGTGTCTTTTTCGAAAACCGCCTTAAAATACCGCGGACTAAAGTCCGCGGCTACGTTAACACGAAACCCTAAACATGAAACTTGAAACCTTCAACCTAAAACCCGCGCCTGCGTTAAAACCACAATCAAACCGGGGCTACGCCAGCAGCCTCACTCCCCTTACCGCCTCAATCATCATCGCGGCTCCAAGCAGTATAATCCCGGCCCACAGCAAATATCCGAACAACTCCTCATAACGGTCGTACCTCTTTACCTCTCTCTCCCTTTTTTCAAGCCGCGCGATGGTATCGTATATCTCACCCAGTTTTTTCTCGTCTTCTGCCCTGAAATACCTTCCTCCGGCAGCGGCTGCCATTGCCTTTAAAAGCTGCTCGTCCGGCTCCTCATAACTCACCTGCCTCGGTATTCCGAACCTGTCCACAAAACTCATTGTTGCCCCGCCCTTTTTTCCTATGCCTATGGTATAAACCTTTACCTTTTTTACAGCCGCTATTTTTGCCGCTTCCATGGGGTTAACACCCCTGTTATTGACGCCGTCTGTCGCGAGTATAAGAAGCTTGTCGCTGCCGGCCGGCGCAGCCTCGAGCCTGTTGACGGATGTTATTATCGCGTCGCCTATTGCCGTTCCGTCTATCCTTATTGTCTGAAAATCGACCCGGTTGATAAAATTATTCACTATCTCGTAATCTATTGTAAGCGGGCACTGGCTGAAGCTTGTGCCGGCGAAGACAACCAGCCCAACCCTGTCGCCTGATAGGCCCGATACAAATTTTCGCAGCACGTCTTTTGCGGCCTCAAGCCTGTTCGGCTTCAGGTCATTTGCCTGCATGCTGCCCGATATGTCAAGGGCGAGTATAATGTCTATGCCTTCCATCTTTTCTGTTGTCTCTTCCTTTACAAGCTGAGGCCTTAGCAGCGCCGCCACAAAAAGAAAAACAGCCGCAGCTTTGAGAATATCGGGCAGATACACAAGAAAACCCGGCGCAGACGCCTTTGACGCTGACGCCGTATTTGAAAAAACCGCTTTTCTGACGCGCCAAACCCTGAAAAAAATAAATATAAGCGCGGCTGCCGCAAAAACCACCGCGAGAAAGATGAATTCCTGCCCCGCGAGCCTCAACGCGCGCCCCTTTTTTCCCTTTTTTTGAAAAACGCGGTCAAATCCTTTATATACGGCCTGCCGCAGGTAAGAGTAATGACGTCCACTCCCGCTGCGCGGAATATTTTTTGCAGCCTTGCCTCGGCAGCAGCAGCATGTTTTTCATAACGCGCGGCAGCCGCCCTGTCTGATGTATTTATCCATATTTCCCTTCCTGCCTCAGCGTCATAAAAGGGCACTATGCCCATATCAGGGACCGCGCTGTCTGCCCTGTCCCTCAACACAACAGCTATAACGTCATGCCTGTGCCTGACAGCCTTTAAAGCGTCCCTGAAATCGCCCGCGTCATAAAAATCGGATATAAGAAAAATAGTGCTTCTCTTTTTCAGGATATGAGCGAGATGCATAAGTGCCGCGGCTATGTTTGTCCCCTCTCCCTTTTTTTTGTGATAAAGTATCTCCCTTATTATCCTTAAGACGTGCTTTCTTCCCTTTTTGGGAGGGATATATTTTTCAACGCCCGAAGAGAACCCCATGAACCCGACCCTGTCGTTATTAACGCTTGCGGTAAAACCCAGCGCCGCGGTAAACTCGAACATAAGCTCGGTCTTTGTGTTTTCCATTGAGCCGAACCCGAGCGAGCCGCTCATATCCGCGGCGAAAAAAACCTGCAGTTCCCTCTCCTCGATAAAAGTTTTTACGAAGGGGGCGTTCATTCTGGCGGTCACGTTCCAGTCAATGGCGCGGATATCATCGCCCTCAGCGTATTCGCGCACCTCGGAAAACTCAACACCCCTGCCTTTAAAAGAGGAAAGATACTCCCCCTGAAGCACGGTGTTTACCAGGTGTTTTGTCGTTATCTCAATTCTTTTTATCTTTTTAAGTATATCTTTGGAGATCAAGGCTTCGCCCCCGCTTTCCGACGGAGTCCCGCTTCACGGAACCTTTATCTTGTTGATTATCTGATTTATGACGTCGTCAGGCGTGACTTCCTCAGCCTCAGCCTCATAAGACAGAATCAGCCTGTGCCTTAGAACCTCGTAAACAACCGCCTTGATGTCGTCAGGCGACACGTACCCGTTTCCGTTTATAAAAGCGCGCGCCTTTGCCGCCCGGATAAGGCTGATTGACGCCCTCGGCGAGCATCCGTATTCAATCAAATGCGCAAGCTCCAGTTTGTAATCGGCGGGCTCCCTCGTGGCGAAGACGATGTCCGTCACATAGCCCTTTATCTTTTCATCAACATAAACACCGTCAACCGCCTCTCTCATATCAAGTATGTCGGCGGGTTTCAGGACAACCGGCACCTTTATCTCTTCGCCTGTCGTGTTTCTGTCTATTATCACAGACTCCTCTTCTTTTGTCGGGTAATCCACAACAACCTTGAGCAGGAACCTGTCAATCTGCGCCTCGGGCAGCGGATATGCCCCTTCTGTCTCAATGGGATTTTGCGTGGCAAGGACTATGAATGGCTCGGCAAGCGTAAATGTCCTGTCTCCTATGGTCACCTGTTTTTCCTGCATTGCCTCAAGCATGGCCGACTGAACCTTGGCAGGCGCCCTGTTTATCTCGTCAGCCAGCACTATATTCGCGAAGACCGGCCCCTTTGAGACGCTGAAATCGCACGTCTTGGCGTTATAAACCCTTGTGCCTATAAGGTCAGCGGGAAGCAAATCAGGGGTGAACTGTATCCTCGAAAAATCCGCGTGTATGGTCCTTGCCAGGGTCCTGACAGCCAGTGTTTTCGCCAGCCCGGGCACGCCCTCAAGAAGTATATGGCCGCGCGCGAGCAGCCCTGTCACAAGGCCGCGCATCATCGCCTCCTGTCCGACTATGACTTTTTCAGCCTCCAAAAAAACCCTCTTTAATTTTTCCGATTTTTCCCTGTCCTTTGCGCTGAGCTTGACAACTTTACTCATGTGCTCCACCTCCGCTGTTTTTCTGCTGCTTCCACACGGAATAAAACCGCGCGGCTAATCAGATGTTCTTTCTATTATTACCATCATCCCTTTTTGGACGTAGCGCGCCAGCTCCTCTATGCCGCTGTTGTTAAGCCTCACGCATCCGGTTGTGGCGTCATGGCCCAGGGACTCCCCGTCATTTGTGCCGTGAATCGCTATTCCTCCTCCGATGCCCCTGCCCTGAGGGACGAGCCCCTTTGCCTTTGCCTCATTGTGCCTCTTCCTGTCTCCGGCATCCGGGTAATTTATCCTCATGAACACGGGCCCGTAAGCATCTGTGCCGAGGTCCTCGTCGCTGCCGAACTTCCTGTGCCCGTCGGAGGCTTTAAGATGAAGAGCGTTCATTGAGCTCAGCCTGCGTTTTCCCGCCTCATATTTATCAACACGCGCCTTGAGCCCGTCTTTGAGCGTTTTTGTATCCCTGCCGGCTGCGTCCGCCTCTTTTACACGCTCCTCAAAAGCCTCAACCCACCATGGCTTCGCGTAACTGTAAATTTCAGTAATGGAATAAACACCCTCGGGAGTCCTCATATCGCCGCGGTAAAGTTTGTTTCCTTTTTGCGCGCCCGATGCGATTTTATAAACCTTCTTAACATCGAGCTGCCTGTCAATAAGCTTCAGCTCCTTCGCTTCCTTGTCAACATAAATAAAGTAGGCATGGGGGTAATCAAGGGTTATTTCCCTGATGTTGTTCCATAGGGGCCCCGCGAAGACAAGAACGGGCAATAACAGCGCCAAAACAGCGGATATCAATCTTTTCATTTCTCTTCCCTAATCAAGAACACTTATTGAGAGCCGCGGCCTTTGAACAACCTCAAAAGCCACCCCTGCCTCCCCAAACAGCTCCTCATAAGATTTGTCCGGATACCGGTTTGCCGTCACGAATCTTTTAATCTTGGCGTTCACAACCATCTTCGCGCATATGATGCATGGCGAGTGAGTGCAGTAGATTGTGGCCCCTTCTGTGGGCGAACCCCGCAGGGCCGCCTGTATTATGGCGTTTTGCTCCGCGTGTATTGCCCTGCATATCTCGTGGCGCGTGCCCGAGGCTATTCCCATCCGGTCGCGCAGACAGCCAAGCTCTGTGCAGTCCTTTACTCCCGATGCCGCGCCGTTATAACCCGAGCTCACAAGATGATTGCCTTTTACTATGACAGCGCCAATATGATGCCTTATACAGGTTGAACGCTCGGCCACAAGATATGCCATCTTCATAAAATACTCGTCCCACGAAGGCCTTTTGTAGGGCGTATAATTCAGCTCCTTCAGTATCTTTTCAAGCTGCGCGAAGAGCGATGCCGTGTCTTTTGAGTTGTCTATTTTAATGTCGGACATTTCAAAACATTTTTTGAGCTGCTGCGCGTTTTTGTCCGTGGAATTTTCAAGTTCTTCCTTTGCCTTAAACCCCTCAAAACTTATCCTGTTCTCACCCTCTCGCGACCTCTTTACCGCGCGCTCATACCTTACCCGGGCGTCAGCGTCAATGCCTATCAGCGTAAAATTTTTAAGGCTCCCGCGTAGCTCCTCTATCTCAGCCGGATTGCGGATGGAGTCAATTACCGCCTGCGGCATGTTCTTTATTTTGGCGGCTGTCCTTGCCGCGAGCACTGCGGCGCCCTCCTTTTCCCTCAGCTCGTTGCCCATCCTTATAAGGCTGTCACGGCCGGATTCAATCCCGCGCTCTTTGAGTTCTGCCCTTAATATATCCGACAGGGAAAAAGCAGTAAAACAATGGTTGTCAACAAGATATCTTATTGCCTCGCCTTTTCCGGCCGCGTTTGGCCCCGTAAAACCGATAAACATAAAAACCTCCTGATAAAACGGCATATGCTTTGAGT
>DSBP01000130.1 GCA_011049465.1 bacterium
AACCTAACATGCATGTCACAATGACAGCAGGCGGCGCTTATGCGGGCAGCGACTGGCACCTGATGATTACAGGCTCAAAGAGCGCTGCATTGCCGCCTGACTATCCTTCTGTGGGCGTGGGAACACAGTTAATGGAGGATATTGTGACAAGAGGTCTTGTTGTTGATTTGACTGATTTCTATGCCGCTAACGGCGGAATAAGGTTTTATACGCGCGGGAACGGAACCACGCCCTTTAAGGTTGTACTTGTGCCGAAGGGAGCGGGTTCCACAATACATACTGATTGGGCAATGTATGAGTATGAGTTTATACCTCCGTCATCCTGGACTGAAGTCGCGATATCTTTCGCGAATTTTACCCAGCCCACCTGGTCAAGCGAGGTTTATCCTATAACGACCGTGCTGCAGAATATGCAGCAGATACAGTGGCAGGTGGCGACAAATCTCGCTGTCGCCAGTTTTGAGTTCAGGCTTGATGATGTTGAGTTGTATCCTTATCTATGGACGCCGACGCCTAACCCGTCGCCCACAAACACTCCTTCATCCACAAGGACAATTACTTTCACGCAGACGCCGGTAATAACATCATCCGAACTTCTTGATGACTGCGAGGACGGGGACGGCATTAACAACTGGGGCGGGCCGTGGTACACATATAATGACAACTCGCCGCCTGATAATGGTACGAGTTATATTGTGCCGATACCCGGAAGCCAGTTTAATATGACGTCCGGCGGCGCAGCAGGAACTTTTTACGCTGCGCGTGTCACGGGTTATGTGACAGACGATTACTCGGGCGGGAGCGCAAATGGCTTTATAGGCCTCGGGACAGGGACAAACCCCAACTCAGGAAGCGGGATAGGAATAAACTGCGGCGGGTTTACAGGCATCAGGTTCTGGGCAAAGGGCAATAATGCCACATTTTCTGTCCAGCTTGTGCCGGGTTCTGCCGTAAATGACGGATACGACCATTATAAGGCCACATTCCTTGCGCCCACAGCGTGGACGCAGTATCAGTTGTTTTTCAGCGATTTTACCCAGGCGGGCTGGGGCACAATTGTAACACGCGCTGCTGTACTTGGAAATCTCGCTGCAATACACTGGCAGACAGTGGGGCAGCCGTGGCCCGAGATAGAGTTGTGGATCGACCAGGTTGAGATGTTTCCGGGCCAGTCGTGGACAAGGACACCCACACAAACCCCGCTTGTGACATCCACGTTTACAAGGACAAGGACGCCCACCTTTACGAGTACAAGGACTCCCACGCCTACATTTACAAGAACGAGGACAGGCACGCCTACATTTACAAGGACAGTAACTCCCGTACCGCCTACGCCTACATTTACGCGGACGAGGACAGGCACGCCGACATTTACGCGGACATCAACTCCTGTTCCGCCCACGGCAACATTTACGCGGACGAGGACAGGCACGCCTACATTTACACGGACAAGGACAGGGACACCGACGTTTACAAGGACGCAAACTCCTGTGCCGCCCACGGCAACATTTACGTTTACGAGGACAGGCACGCCTACGTTTACGAGGACAGGCACGCCTACGTTTACACGGACAGCTACGCCCACATCCACGCATACACCCTCAATAACAGTGACATGGACGCCTGTGCCGCCTGATTCCACGCTCACTAATACACCGACAATAACACAGACACGAACAGCGTCGCCGACATCAACGCGGACAGCGACAGCGACAAATACGCCTTCGGGAACAGCCACAAATACACCTGTGCCGCCTACTGTGACATTTACGCCTACATTTACAAGGACATCTACGCCCACATTTACGCCCACGTTCACAGCGACAAATACGCCTGTGGTGACGCCGAGCAACACGCCTGAGGGCACGCTTACAAATACCCCGGTGGTTACGGCGACAAATACGCCTTCGGGAACATACACAAACACACCTGTGCCTCCGACTGTGACATTTACACCCACGTTCACAGCCACAAATACGCCTGTGGTGACGCCGAGCAACACGCCTGAGGGCACTCTTACGAATACACCGGTTGTATCGGCCACTTTCACGGTTACATTTACGCCTACAAATACGGCGGAGATAATCCCGACAGCCACAAGCACGCCCACTGTTGATTTGTGCCCGTGCCCTGATGTGTTCGGGGACACGGCCGAATGGGCTACGATATGGAACGTAGAGGGTTATTTTAATTCGGTTGTATATACTCTGCCGGTAGAGGGAGTGGTGCGTTCAATCTCGGCTCATTTTGCCGCCACATCTTCAGGTGAGGCAAGAGCTGCTATTTATGCGGATAACGCAGGATCTCCCGGCGCGCTCATAGTTCAGAGCGGTTCTGAAAATGTGTCAGAGGGGTGGCATACTTTCACAATTGCGGAGACTTTGCTGGCCCCGGGGCCGTACTGGCTGGCTATTCAGACACTGGGAATGGTTGGCCTTACTGTCGGGCCGGGTATAAGCAATGGGGAGTATTATTATCCCATGGTTTATGGAGTTTTCCCCGCGTCAGCGGAAGGGTCCGGAAATTTTGACGCTACAAGTTATTCCATATACGCGGATTACTGCCCGGTTGTGTGCGGCACGCCGACTTTTACGCCGACAGCAACAAACACGACGGAGATAATCCCGACGGCGACAATCACTCCGACAATCGAGCCTACGGCAGAGACAGGGCCGGGGCTGCTTGATGATATGGAGGACAATAATAACCAAAATTTGTGGGGCGGATACTGGTACACGTATGACGACCTCGGCTCCGGCGGCAGCTCCTATGTGGTGCCGTGGTCAGATGAAATGGCCGCGCAGGAAGGTGTTGATCCGATAGAGTTCTTCATGTCAGAGGTGACAGACAGGCCCGGCTCAACATATGCGGCGAGGATGACGGGCTATGTCACTACGGATTTCACCTATGGATTTGTGGGAATGGGTACGGCATTTGTTGATCCTAAGGATTCAATAGATTTGAGTTTGTGCGGCGGACTGAAATTCTGGGTGAAAGGTGATATGAATGCCTACAGGGTCAAGATAACCTCATCGAGCCCGTTATTTCTTGACGGAGAAGGGGATAACCATTACGGTTACGCGTTCATAGCAGGCGCGGCGTGGACGCAGCTTGATATACCTTTTACAAGCTTCACGCAGGAACTATACTGGGGTACTACAGTGCCGCGGCCGGACGCGCTTGCGATGGCGACAGACATACAGTTCCAGACAATGGGCCAGCCGCACGCGTCAATAGACCTGTGGATAGATGATATTGAAATATACGGCTGCCCGGATTATCCGTGGCTCACGCCGCAGATGACGCCGACAAACACGGTTGAGATACCCGCGACAATGACATTTACGCCGACATCCACGCTTACGTGGACATTAACCCCGACAGCTACGGCGACGCCGACAATAACATGGACATGGACGCCTGTGCCGCCTGATTCCACAATGACGTGGACGCCGACAATTACGCCGACATGGTCGCTTACTGCTACGCTCACATTTACCCCGACGCGCACAGCAACGCCTTCAGCAACTGCCACGCCGACGCGGACAGCAACACCCACATTTACATCCACGCGGACAGCGACGCTCCTGCCTACAGGAACGGCGACACCTACGCTTACTGCGACGCCTACGCCCGATACACAGGAGATAAAGGAGCTTATCCCTTATCCAAACCCGTTTGACCCGAACCACCCGGCAGCAAGGCCGATGAGAATAGCTCTGAAGATAGCCCAGCATAATGTGGACGATATTTACTTCAGGCTCTATACTGCACAGGCAAGGCTGATAAGGGAACTGCGTTACAGCGGCGCCGACGCAGTACAGATTGCGCAGGGCGGGGTATTGGTGTGCCCGCTGAAGCATCTTGAAGGGCTTGCAAACGGCACATATTTCTATGTGGTAATTACAGAGACTGAAGGAAAGCAGACAATGTCTAAGAGAGACAAGATAATAATTATGAAGTCTAAAAAACAGTGATATTTAAGTAGTTAAACAAAGAGGCTGTTCCTGACGGGACAGCCTTTTTTGTTTTGACATCCAAGAAAACCTTTTCGCATTAAAAAACAGGGTGTTGAATAATATATTGACATTTAGGCGCGTATAAATTAAAATGTTCCAAATTCGCGAAACTTTTTTTGTTTCGGGTTGTCATAATAGAAGCTCTTTTCATGTTGCTGTAATTTTGTCAGCTTAACATATTCAATTAACCTTAATTTCAAGGAGGCTGTTAATGTCAAATTTAAAGAGAGTGTTCGTTTCTTTCCTGTTTGTTTTCATTCTTTTCACGGCTGCGCAGGCGGCAATCAGCGAGACGGACTGGGTTGATTATCCGTATGGAGTCCAGTATGTCAGCGGAAACACAAACGCCATACGAAATGACCTTAACTCAAAATACACTCTGTGGAAAAGCAATTATGTAACCACGAGCGGCGCGGGCGGTTATCAGAGGATTGTCTCGCCTGAGTCAATTCAGGGGTATGCTAACTGCACGGTCTCCGAGGGCATCGGATACGGGATGCTTCTCGCGGTATATTACAATGATAAAACGCTATTTGACAATCTCTGGTCCTACAAACAGACAAAAAACAACACAACGGGCTTAATGCACTGGCTGATTGACCAAAACGGGACTGTGAGGGGAAACGGCTCGGCTACAGACGGCGACACTGACATTGCTTTTGCCCTGTTAAAAGCGCAGGAGAGATGGGGCGGGACTTACGCGTCAACCGCCGGGACAGAGCTCAATAAAATAACCACAAACTGTATTAATGCCGGCGATTACCATGTAAAGCCGGGAGACTCATGGGATGACCACCAGTTTCCTTCTTATTTCTCCCCTGCTTTTTACAGGCAGTTCGGAACAGCCACGGGTTACACTACTTTCTGGAATAATGTAATAACAAAGTGCAGCCAGATGGTGGGTTCTGCCAGAAACAATACATCGGGACTTATAGATGACACGATTACGCACGCGGGCGCCGGACGGGGAGACAATTACAAATATGATTCAGCCAGGGTGCCGTGGAGATACGCCAAGGATTATGTGTGGTACGGGGACAGCTTCGCTCAGGGCCAGATAAACAGGCAGGCCGGATTTTTCAACGGAATCGGCGCGACAAATATCCGCGACTGTTATGTGGTTTCAAGCGGGAACTCCTGCGGTTCATACAATAACGCGCCTTTTGTAGGCTCTGCCGGGTGCGCGATGATGGTAAGCAGCACGTATGAAAGCACATTGAATAATAATTTCTACCCTCAGACTTCAAGTTATGGAATACCATCCACATATTACAACACAACACTTCAGCTTCTTACGCTTATATTGATGGCCGGTTACATGCCCGCGAATATAGGCGGCGGCGGGCCGACAGACCCGACACCAACACCGACCCAGGGTACAGGCGACCCGAGCGCAGGGCTTCTTGATGATATGGAAGACGGAGACAATCAG
>DSBP01000031.1 GCA_011049465.1 bacterium
ATACTGTATATATTAATACCCTTGATTCCTGATCCGGAAGGACAAATTTCAACCCTTTCCCCGACTCTATTCTGTACGGGTTGGGATAAACAGCCGGTTCACCCTCCGGCCAGGGTATCGTGGTTGGCGTAACAGTCGCGGTCGTCGTGACAGTAAAACCCGGCGTGAATGTTGATGACGGCTCAACGTGGGGTGTCGCGGTAACCGTGGGCGTAAAGGATGGCGTATAACTCGGGCTTGCTGTCATATCCGGTGTTGCTGTAAAAGTAGCCACAGTTGTCGCGGATGCGGAAGCTGTGCCGGAGGCAGAAGGCGTTGCGCTCGGGCTTGCTGTTATGCTCGCGGACGGCGTCAGGGTTTGCGTGTATACCGGCGTTGATGTAAAACTGTGAGTTACGGTTGCCGTGGGCGTATGCGGAGGCGGCTGCCATTTGAGATAGTTGATTCTATTATAGTTATAGCTCCACGTTATATGCGGATTTCCTGCCCCATCCAAATTTAAACTTATATCAAAATATTTTGGCGAAGGCTCTGTGGGGGGGGGAGCTCCGTCGGGTATTTCCTGTTTTACAATTATTGATTCCTGCCCCGCGCCATCAGCGTCAACCCACTCGCTTCCGTCCCACTTTAAATAATATAAAATAAGGAACTGACCCGATGGCCATGATATATGCGGTCTGTCCAAACTGTCAAGCCTCAATGATGGCATAAATACATTTCCTGTTGTGCTTGCAACACCGATTGACTCCTGGCCTGTGCCGTCAGCGTCAACCCATTCAACCCCGTCCCACTTTAAATAATACAGGTTAACAGAAATATTAAGGAAAGCCTTTTCTGACCACGCTATGTGCGGATATCCGCTGCCATCAAGCTGCAATGACGGATATATCGAAATGTCAAACGTGTTTGAAACATTAATTGACTCCTGGCCTATGCCGTCAGCGTCAACCCATTCGCTCCCGTTCCATTGCAGATAATATATCTCATAGTTCCCGGTACTGTCATCTGTCCAAGCTATATGAGGAAAACCATTGCCGTCAAGCTGCAATGACGGACTAAATGAATCTCCCGCTGTATTTGAAATATTGATTGCTTCCTGACCGACGCCGTCAGCGTCAACCCATTCAACTCCGTTCCATTTTAAATAATATATCTCACGTGTTACTGCGTTATTCTCTATCCACGCTATATGAGGAAAACCATTGTTGTCAAGCTGCAATGACGGACTAAATGAATTTCCAGCTGTATTTGAAACATTAATTGATTCCTGCCCGACGCCGTCAGCGTCAACCCATTCAACTCCGTTCCACTTTAAATAATATATTTCATACTGTGCTGTAACCGTGTTTCCGGTAATATTGTAACCCCACGCTATATGCGGATATCCATTGTTATCAAGACGCATATCAACAACAAGTCCTGCACGACCTCCTGAATCAAAGATTTTCGCCGATGTCAAGGCCGGGTCCCCGCCAACATCAACCCATTCACTTCCGCTCCATTTAATATACCATACTCCTTCATCCCCGGCAGCGAACGCAATATGCGGATTATCATTGGAGTCAAGACAGGATACCGGCACTAAAGGCTTGCTGCTGCCTGTTACATTCATTGCCTCATGCCCGCTGCTGCCCTCAACATCCACCCACTCAGCAGCTATGTTACCCGCAAACAGTAAAACCGCTATATACACAAATATCTGTATTTTTATCGTCTTTTCCCTTATTTTCCTCTTTTTTTCCATTTACACCCGCCGTCATCGTCTCACCTTTTGTTTAATTATACCATATTTTGCCCGTTCTTTCCTTCGTTTCAGCGAATGACAGCTATTTTTTTTGTTATTACTTTGTTTTCAGCGCTTATCCTGAGGAAATATATGCCGTTCGCCACTGCCACACCTGCATCATTCACCGTTTCCCATACCACGTAATTTACCCCCGCCCTTGCCTCTCCCGCCGTTATTATCCTGTTCCACACAGTTTTCCCCGTCATATCAGATATCAAAATATTTACATCCTCCGAATTAAGCAGCGAAAACCTTATTGTTGTCCTTTCACCACACGGGTTGGGGTAGTTATACGTGTTTGCCGCACTCAACGGCTCAACCATTACTGGCGCCGGCGTATGTTTGGGAACTGCGGCATACCCGACTTCTCCCGGCTCAAGACCCCACACCTTTACCCCATCAAAATAGATCGTCACCTTATTCCAGTCAATAAACGAACCGTGAGTGCCGAACGAGTAGTCGTTTGTCTGTGTGTAGTTTGACCAATCGTTCTTGTGTATCCTTAGCTGCACCTGCGCATATTCGCCCGGCCCTATGCTGCCCGCTTCTCCCGTAAAGCCGGTAACCTGAACACGCGTCTGTTCCGACTGTTCTATTGCCTGTATCTGCGTTGTCACATACTGCGTTATCCCAATCCCTGACGGTAATTTGCCTGCCCAGTCAACCACAGCATTCTCACTTTGCGTTGTCCCCTCAAACGTATACCAGTATTTTGCCGTAACTGACGAAAGCGATGCGTTTTCTGTGCCGTCATTGTAAATCCTGACATTTACATAAAGCGTATTGCTTTCCGGATTTGTGTTGTAGCTGTAATACTGCGCCCTTAAAATGGCGGCAACAACGTCCGGCGTTGGCGTCCACGTCGCTGTAGGCGTCAATGTAAATGTCGGTGTTGCAGTAACTGTTATTGTCCATGTCGCTGTCGGCGTTGCAGAAGGCGTTATTGTTTCAGTTACCGTGGGTGTAACTGTCGCGGTAACTGTCAGCGTTTGCGTCGCTGTCGGCGTATGTGTATCTTCAGGGGTTTCAGTAAGTGTCGCTGTTATTGTTTCTGTCAACGAGGGCGTTGCTGTCCGTGTTTCTGTTACATCGGGCGTTTCGGTTATTGTTGCTGTAGGATAATATTCGGGCTCTTCGCCCCAAACCTTTATTCCGTCAACATAAACAGTTATTTTATCCCAGACTGCGTAATCCGCGTGGGGCGCGAAACTCCAGTCATTACCCTGGTCATATACGCTCCAGTCATCCTTGTTGAACCGCGGTTGCACGTCAACATAATCATCATTTCCAATACTTCCCGCGCTTTCCGCAAATGTAATTTTTAAATACCTGTCCTGCCCTGCGCCAAAACTGCCGCTCACGATTGACAAGTTCACCTTATCCGTTATTGCTGTGCCTGCCGGGAGTATGCCCGCCCAGTCCGTAATTGCCGTTTCTGCCTGGCCTGTCCCCTCATACTTATACCAATATTTTATCTCCACTCTGCTCAAATCAAGTGAAGCTGTCCCTGTATTATATACTCTAACCCACGGTTTCGGAGAATTTGTCTCTATTCCTGTTTCGCCTGCCCTGTGTTTCAGCATAACATACGCGGGCAGAGTAGCTGTCGGCGTTGCCGTGAGCGTTACTGTAGGCGTGGACGTAAAGGTGGCTGTCGGTGTAAACGTTGCTGTAATTGTCGGGGTTATTGTATATGTGTTTGTCGGTGTCGGCATCGGAGGCGCAGGCAGATTAGAATACATATTAAACTGCCCTATCATCTTTGTTGTGCTGACAGTCCATTCTTTAATTCCCTGCTGCGGTATTGTATCTGATGTTGCCCTTGTATATATTTTAGCGCCATCAATGTAGCCGTTTACCGTCAAATTATACTGCCCGCCTGCCGGGCCCTTAACCATAACTTTGTAATTACCGGCGGACTGTCCTATTCTGATTATTTGAGGCGATATTCCGATATCCGTTGTAGTTGACGCCGGAATCTCTCTCTTAACCTGTCCGTCAATTATTCCGGTCATTCTTCCCTGCGAATCAACAACATATGCGTCTCCGGCACTTCCAAAAATCACCTCAAACACATTACTGTACGCCGAGTCCTTCGTCTGCAATGCCAGTATGGCAAAAGCCGTTGCTATATTGGGATACTCCCTGAATCCGTCGCCCGCGTCAATCCAGCTTCCATTATCCTGCTGCCGCTGATATATCTGCCTCACAAACTGATGATAAACCTCATCTGTCTCAGGAAAATCGTACATTGTAAAAGCTTTCAGGAAAGTATAAGAATACAAATAATAAAATTCATTGTTCGGCGAAATATTTTTATTCACTTCGGCATAATCGCTGTGAGAAAGAAGCCAGGTTTTCGCCGGCGACACCAGCTCATCATATGCATCCCCGCTTTGCACATCACTTTGCACATCACAGCACCATGCGGACCATATTCCTGCCGCTGTAATACTGCCATATGAATTGCCGCTTCCCCATTCATCCCACAACCATGTCGGATATGGTTTATATATATATCCGCCGTCTGCATTTTTGCAGTTTCCTAAAAACTGTATTGCCTCGGCCAGCGCATTTGGCCTGTCGCTCTCGTTTTTCCAGTTTATTCTCGTCTTATCTGCCGCCATTTCGTTCATTGCGCTGGTTTCATCGCATGCTTTCAACGCCAGCAGTGCCATTTGCGTATGCGATAAATCCGACCAATTATCCCTGGGATATGACCAGCCGCCTATGAGTTTTCGTAAACTTTCATCATTCGGATCCGAGAGGTCCTCTTCCCGTGTTTGTACCTGTCTCAGAAACTCGTACGCATTATATATAGCAACATCGTGCGGATAAACCTGGCCTGTACCGAACTCCTTGAAAAACGCCTCCCTGTCGGCTATCAGCGCAAGCAATGCCGCCGATGTATCATAAACCGCTATTGACTGTAATCCCGGGACAGGCGCGCCAGTTATACTCCCATCAAAAAACTGGCGGGACCTAATAAATGTTATTGCTTTTTGTACGGCATTGTCAACTGTTGCCCCGTATTGTGTATAGCCGGCGTTTAATAACGATAGAACCGCATATGAGCTGGCGCCAACATTGCCGCTTAACGTTGGAGAATAATCCCACGAACCATCCTGATTTTGCTCGTTTCTCAACCACGAGAGACCTTTTTCTATTGCCGTTCTTATAAGCGCCTTTGGCGCGTTTATTTGCCCGTATCCTGTATAACGATCTCGCCCTGCTGTTGTTGTAAAATCTTCATAATAAACGCTAAATGGTCCCGAGAAACCATATATATAATGCCCTACTCTGCTATATATTAAATCTGTAGCTGTCTGCTCAAGAATTTCCCTCGTTTTTGCAGCAGGAAGTTCCGGATACTTGCTTTTCATAAGAGCTATAAGTCCTGTAACATGCGGCGCTGCATATGAAGTGCCTTGTTCCCCAAACTCTGAAGGGTCTCCGTACGGAAAACTTCCGTATCCCTGACGTTCCGATGTGACCTGCCACGGGAACGGCCACGGATTTAGTGTTCCTTTCAATAACACAGTCATCGCCTCTTCATATCCATTTATCCTAAAAGTATTACTTATATCACCCCCGCCCGGCGCGACTACATTCACTGCATAATCCTGCCCCATATAACCCAACCCAAAATTAGAGCC
>DSBP01000073.1 GCA_011049465.1 bacterium
CAGCCAACCCTCTCTCCGGCTCTCTCCCTGAAAGGGAGAGAGGGAAATAATTAGACAGATGCTTATTACATTGTTATACTGGATTTATGAGAATTTGTCCGGTAATTTATACCTGATACTTGGAGATTATTTATGAACAGGCGGATTAAACGGGAAAAGGCCACCATAAAGGCCATGATTCGCATCTACTGCAGGGCCAAGCACAGCTCTAAAACAGGCCTCTGCGCCTCCTGTGAGGCCCTTTTAGGCTATTCCATGGGCCGTATTGGCCTTTGCCCCTTTATTGACGACAAGCCCACATGCGTCAAATGCCCGGTCCACTGCTATACCAAAACCCGCAGGGAAGAGGTGAGGGAGGTTATGAGATTCAGCGGGCCGAGGATGATTTACAAACATCCTGTGCTTGCTGTATTGCACATAATGGACTCACATAAAAAGAAAAAGAATATAAAGCCTGAATAAACAATTTAACAAACCCAAATTGCGCCTAATTGACAAGCATAAATTTTACAGTTAATCCAAAACATTAAGCTTAAATTTTAACCTCATGGCCATTCAGGCCAAAACCTTTCCACAACTAATCAACATCATGCCCGGATATCCTAGTTAACATAAGATACATTATGCGAAGTAGACAATATGTAATTCAAACCCTTTTTCGGGCCCTGATTTAATGCCCACATTATACAGGTTGATTTACCTTAATCAGATATCATTACGCGTTAGTTTATCAATCCTCTGAGCAATTCAAGTGATTTATCCGCATCAACAACCTTCTCCCCCAATAAACCTATGTATTTGCCATAATCAGCCTCAAAACCGGCCATATCAGCCTCTGCAAGAGCCTTTTTAGAGGCCTTAAGCTCCTTTATGAGGGTTTGCAGGCGCCTGAGCTGCTGCTCCTGTGTGTTGAGCCTGTTGAGGACAAAATCCCGCTTTAAATCCGCCTTAAGAGCATCAACAGAGGCTTTGTCAAGGAATTCATAAGCCAACGCGTCCTCAGCCGCGAGCGCGTCAAGAAAAGCCAGGCTTTGGCCATCTGTCCCTGATTTTAAAGACTGCGAAGCGTCCCTGATGATTACCGCGCGCATTTTAAGAAGTTCTGATTTGAGTTTTGCGGAATCCTCATAAAGACGGTTTGTCTCGCGCACAAGCGCGGCCCTTCGCTGGATTACGCGCTCATTCTCATTTCTTGAGAAGAAATTCCATGAACTTGAACGCGAATCTGTCTTTAGCGATTTCATAATTATCTCATTTGCCGTGATTCTCGACGAGATATTGTTGAATTGAGTGATGGCTTTTGTTAATGCTTCATTATCCACGGCGTCCATAGCAAGCAGCGTGCCAAGAACAAAAACCATAAAAACTGCCGACCAAATAATGCGCAGATTCATTTCTGCTCCTTTATGCCGTATTTTTGCATCTTATACTGGAGCGTGGTCCTGCTTATCTTCAGTTCTTTAGACGTTTTGGTCTGGTTAAAGGAGTGCTTTATCAGCGTTTTTTGAATAATCCCCTTTTCCATATCCTCAACAGCCTTCTCAATCCCGTCAGAGAGGTCAACCATGAGCCCCTTTTCAACCTGCGCCGCAGAGCCGAGCGCGGCTTCAATATTCAGTTCGCCGCCGTCCGAGAGTATCACGGCCCGCTCAATTATATTCTGAAGCTCGCGGATATTGCCCGGCCATGGATATGACTTGAGTCGCGCTGCCGCGTCCGGCGTCAGTTTTTTTTGCGGCCCGCTTTTTCCGAGAAGGCGCAGTGCAATCTCCTCAATGTCTTCCGGCCTTTCGCGCAGGGGCGGTATGTGCATGGGAAAGACATTTACCCTGTAATAGAGATCCTCGCGAAATTCCCCGCTTTTTACCATCCGGGCGAGGTTCCTGTTTGTGGCGCAGATGACTCTCGCGTTTGTGGTTATTGATTTGTTTGAGCCTACCCGTTCAAACGCCCTGTTTTCAAGGACCCGCAGGAGCTTTACCTGTATGTCCGCCGGAATGTCTCCAAGCTCATCAAGAAAAAGCGTGCCGTCCTCCGCGTACTCTATTTTGCCTTTTCTCATCTTATCCGCGCCCGTAAAGGCCCCCTTTTCATGCCCGAAGAGCTCTGATTCAATGACTCCGCGGGCAAAAGCAGCGCAGTTAACCGGGACAAAGGGCCCCTTTTTTCCGCTCAGCCTGTGTATGGTATATGCCGCGAGCTCCTTGCCTGTGCCTGTTTCACCCGTAATAAGGACGGTCGCGTCCGAACCCGCGACTTTCGCTATCTCCGTTTTTATGCGCTCAACAGCGCGGCTCCTGCCTGCCATCTCCCCGAATACGGAATCCTTTTCTGAGGCGTAATATTCCTTTTCCTCAAGGTTTTTCTTCGCGGCAAGCAGGTTCGCGGTTTTTAACTCAATCTCCTCCAGCGAAAAGGGCTTGGGGACATATTCATTGGCGCCCGATTTCATGGCTTCGACTGCGCTTTGTATGGAGGAAAAGGCCGTGATTACAATTACAGGCGAGGTTTTATTGGATTCCCTGAATTTTTTTATAAGCTCAAGCCCGCTCATTCCCGGCAGCCTTATGTCTGTTATCATGAGGCTGATATTTTCGGAATCAATGAGCTTCAGCGCCTCTTCCCCTGAGCCGGCTGCTTTTACCGTGTAAGCGGGCTCAAGCGCGGCAATGAGGCTCTCTCTTATATTTTTTTCATCTTCAACAACAAGAATCAGCGCCATTTATTCCCCTTCCTTTTTGTCTTCCCGGGGAAGCTTTATGCTGAACATGTTCTTCCCCTCTTTTACTTTATATTCCAGCGTTCCACCGTGTTTTTCAATGATAATCTTTGTAATGGCAAGGCCTATGCCCATGCCGCCCTGCTTTGTGGTAAAAAACGGCACAAATATACTCTCCACAGCCGCGTCCGGAATCAGCGGCGCGTTGTCGCTTATCTCTATAACCGCAGCTCCGGCTTTTAAGGAGAAACAAACCTCAACATCTTTTGCCCCTGCCTCGTAACTGTTTTTTATTATATTGACAAGCGCCCTGTTTAAGAGCACCTCATCCGCGCTTATCATCATGGCATCTCCGCGGATACCGGGATACAGGGCCCTTAATCCCGGAAAACCGTCAAGGAGCGGTTTTACCAAAGAGCCTGCCGTAATGCCGGCCTTTTCAACAGCGTTGTCCCTGGCAAACTGGACAAAGCGCTCGGTTATTATGTTGAGCCTTGATACCTCTTCCCTGATTTTTCCGAGTTTTTCAGCGGCTGCCTTGCCGGGGTTTGACCGGGACGCGAGCTCAGCCAGGCTGTAAATCGCGGCTGCCGGGTTCCTCACCTCGTGCGCGAGCCCCATGGCCGCTGCCTGCACCTCCTTGTACCTGGACTCCTCAAGTTCTTTCAGCCTCGCGACCAGCGCGTTTATCCTTTTCAGGAGGTATGAGAACTCATCATTCGGGCCGTCTTTTAAAACAACGGGGCCGCCGCCGCCCGACATCCTCTCCATCTGGGCGACCGTGTAATCAATGCGCCGTGTTATAAGAAAAGAGAAGCCCAGCGCAAACAGCAGGGCCGGAACAAACAGGGCCGCCATTACCGCGGCCTGCCTGCTTCTCATCTCGCCGAAAAACGCGAGCGGGCCGCCTTTCAGCCTCAGCATTATGTAGCCCTTTATCTCCCCGCTTTCCCTGCCGTAATAATAGACCCTGTCTTTCACATATTCAACGCCGTCCCTGTAAGTGACTGAGTAATTTTCTCCCGTAGGAAGTATGTAGGTGTCAAGAAAAAGCGTCTCCTGAAGTGTGCTGATACAGCGCCTTCCCGCCGTATTTATGAACGTAATGTCAACTCCCCATGTCTCCTTCGCTGTTTCAAGGATACTCATGTAGTTTTGATGGAACCCCGTAAGCCGGTCATCCGGAGAAAGCATAAAAACCAGGGGTGATACCTGTTTTTCAAGCGACTCCCCTATCATGTCCATCCTGTTGTTAAGCTCGCTGTCGAGCGTATTTTTCGCTATTGTAATGACAAAGAGGTCAATAAGGAAAAAGTTGATTACAAGAACAGCCGCCAGCCCGCCGAATATCTGCCACCTGAGCGCGCGCCTGTATTTCATCCCGCCTTACCTAAAAACTTAAGCCCGTGCCGAGCGACAGTGTCAGGTAGGAGTAATTGTAACTGCCGTACGCCTCGTATTTCATGTTTGACATGGCGCGGCTGAAAAAACAATTAATGGAATAGTTCCAGAACGATGTTATGTTCTGCCGTATGGAGAGCGATAGCGTGTAGCCCTTGTCATTCTGCCTTGATTTCGAATAAGTGCCGTCAATGTTTTTAGAGTTCCTGTTTGTGTATGTAAGCGTGTTATAGGCGATTCCTATCAGCGCGGCTGGCTTGTATTCCGTGAAGAGCCGGAACGGAAATTCATAAGTGAGCGAGGCGCTTATCGCGTGCTCTCCGTAATCATAGTATCCCTCTATGAACTCGTCATCCGAAGGGTCGAGATTGTTCAGCGAGTCATAATAATTCTGGCCCGTTGTCCTCGCGGTAAACCTGTATCCGAATTCAGCGCCTGACACGCGTCCGGCGTAATAGGGCGCCTTGATTTCAAATACGGCGAAGCGGTCTATACGCCTCGCCTTTTCATCAGGCGTGCCGTCCGGCCTGATTATTCTCTGCTCAAGGTAAGGTATGTAATCATAATTGAATGACAGTATCATGAACCAGCCGCTGTCCCCCCATTTCAGCGAATCCGACACGTAGAAGCTGTGTGTGAGGTTATCCTTTTCTTTTGTGGCTTCCGCGTTCAGCGTGCCGCCGAGCACATCAGGGTCTATCATGCCGAGAAGCGATTCGTAATTTGGAAAGCGCCTGTCAATGTACTTATAACCCGCTGTAATCTCCTGGCTGCCGGGCCACGCGTCAAGCCTTACCGCGTTTTCCGCGTAAAAACCAAGGTCCCTGTAGTCATAAAGCCCTGTGCCTATGGCCTCGTCATTTGTCTGCTGTATGAAGCTTTTCCTGAATAATCCGCGCGCCCGCGCTTCCCACGCGTCCCCCATTATTTCATAATTGAACCCGTATGAGAGGTAAATGTCGAGCCACTGGGAAAAGAGAAACCGCCTGTCGTCAATGTTAAGCGGCTGGGCCGTGCCCGAGTAATTAAGCGTAAAGGTCGGTATGAACCAGAGCCGGGGCAGAATATCGGTATTTGCCATAAATGAGCCGGCAATCCCGGCTTCCGCGCCAAGCTTTTTGTCGAGCTGTGATGTCTCTGCCGTCACAAGCGTCGGGTATGTCAGAGCGCCGTTTATGTCAAGCGCGGGCACAAAATCCCAGGCAAAACCCGCTGATGCAAGCGCCATAAGACAGGTTGTAATAAGCAATTTTCTCAGCATCTTTCGTCCTCCTGAAAGAATTATTAACACATACGCTATTGAGGG
>DSBP01000324.1 GCA_011049465.1 bacterium
CGGTTACCATCAGGCAATATCCTTTTTTGCGTTTTTTTACGGGCGGAGTGTAGAACTCCGTGTCAACCGGCGGGTAAACAACCGCCGCGTCCCTTCCGTAATATTTGTTTATCCTGTTCCTCACATGATTTGAGTTCGCGGCAAAATGCCCGGCGCGTGAAGCTGTATTGACGTCCCATTTTCTTAACACGGGCATAACCGCTGATATAAGCCCGTACTTTAACCGGCCCGTACGCTCCTTTGAAAAGTATCCGGAAAACTGGTCCCACGCGTATCTCATTGGCGTGTGGCAGTAGCAGACATGCCGCTCCGGCGAGGCTGCTTTCGCGCCCTTTGCAACGCAATGGCTCGACGATATCACAAGGTCATAAGCCTTAAGGTTGAAACTTTCCACCGCTGCCGGGAAGAGCGGCAGGAAATTCCTGTAATTTTTCAATATGCCGGGTATCCTCTGCAGAAAAGAGGTAAAAACCCTGTGCTCCTTTATTCTGCCGGTTATCTTGAGCGGGTCATATATAAGAGTGTATATGTCAGCCGCCGGATAAAGCGAGCAGAGCTGTTCAAGCACCTTTTCCCCGCCCCGCATGCCGGTGAGCCAGTCATGAACTATGGCCGTCTTCATCCGTTTTTTTCCGCGCTGCCGGCCTTTTCAAGCGTCTCAACAGCCTTAATGACATCTTCGGGCAGTATCTGTTCCATGCAGGTATTGTCCCTGCAGTTTAAAAACTCCCTTTTATGCACTGTTCCCGGCTCATAGCACGGCGCGCACTCCGCCGGTTTCCACAGGTTGACCGCGTGTTTTCCACGCGCCCCGAAATTAACAGGCGACGTGGGCCCAAAAAGCCCTATTGTTTTTGTGCCCGCTGCCGAGGCAAGATGCAAAGGCCCGGTATCCGGCCCGATAAACAGATCCATCTTTGAAACATAATAAACAAAATCCTCAAGCCCCGTTATTACGGCTGAAGCTTTGCCGATGCCGCCGCATACGGCTTCAACATTTTCCCTGTCCATCTCTCCCCCAAAGACATAAATGTCATAACCCCTCTTCATAAGGAGTTTTCCGGTTTTTATAAAACTCTCCTTAGGCCAGCGTTTTGTCATCATTATTGTACCGGCGTTTTTTCCCCCGCCCGGAAACAGGCCCGCTTTCCTGCCTTCTTTTATCCTGATGATTGTTTTCTGCGCGGCCGGGACGCTGATTTCCGTATAATTCCCCGCATCCGAAAATCCCAGCCCCCTCGTGATTTCAAGATACCTCTCTGTTTCATGCAGTTCCGGCCTGAAAGGAAATACGCGGCGAAGCAGCATTTTGCCCGCGCCCCACGAGAACCCCGCTGTCCATCCTCCGGCCAGCGCGCAGAAAACATGCGATTTAATATCCCTGTGAAAATTTATTATCAGCGCGTATTTTTCGGCCCTTATCCTGTTGAGCGTCCTGCACAACCCTCCAAACCCGTGCTCAAATTCAATTGTCCGCGACACAAAAGGAATCATCCCGCTTACAGCCTTCATCCCCGGAAGGCATAAATGATGCACCTTTGCGCCGGAGGTTTTAAGCGCCCTCATCGCGGGCGTCAACTCAACAAGGTCGCCTATGCAGCAGAGTTTTATCACAAGAATTTTATCCGCTTTTTCCGGGCTGTTTTTTTTCATCATGCTCCTTTTTCTAACCCGGGCCCTTCAGCCACGGCTCAATTTTTCCGAATACAGCCTCCGGAGTTATCATCTCCATGCACCTGTGGGAGGATTGGGCGCATTCATCAAGCTCGCACGGCCCGCAGTCAACGGGCGCTGTTATGCCTATGAAGTTTTCAGCCTCCACCTTGGGCCTCCATCTCGCGCTGTTTGACGTATATCCGTATATGACGCATGTCTTTACCCCGGAATAAGCCGCGAAATACTGCGGACCCGAATCGCATCCCACAAAAACGGAGCTTTGCTTTATGATTTCCACGGAAGCGCCAAATCCTGTCTTTCCCGCGCACACCCTCACATTTTTTATCTTCTCAAACGCGGTGGCCCCGGCACCGTCTTCCCTGCCTCCGATAATGAATATTGCCGCATCTTTCGCTGCGTCCGCTATCATCCCTGCAAGCACTCCAAATTTATTTATCCCCCACATCTTTGACCGCGCCCTTGTAAAAGGATGAATCACTATCCTTTTTTTCCCCGCGCCCTCAAGAAATTTTGCCGCCTCTTCCCTCTCTTTTTCACCTGTATGAAAATTCATTCTCATGACATCGGGCGCCTTTTCCCCTATGAGCTTCAGGTTTTTGTCTATTTCATGCTCTTCCCTGTCATATTCTTTTTCGCCGTCAAGAAAAAACCCGCCTCCCGCGCACCCGTAACCCGTTATCCGGCTCGCGCCCGCGAGCTTAAGAAAAAATATATTTCTGGCGTCGCCCCTCAGGTCAAAAGCAAAGCCGTATTTTTCCCTTCTCATCTTCTTCAATACAGACGCGGCTTCTTTCAGGGAAAACCTCTTTTCCGGGTAAAACCACGAGGACTCAAAAGAAATGGTTTCGTCAACAGCAGGGCTTGAGCGCGCAAGGAACTCGGTTTCCCGCGCGCAAAAAACGGTTATCCGGGCGCCAGGATATTTTCTTCGCAGGGCATCCAGAAACGGGAGCGCCTGCACCATGTCTCCTGCCTGGTCAAGCCTCGCTACAAGTATCTTGTCCGCGCTGCCGGGTTTTTTCCCGAAGAGCTTGAACGGAGCGTATAAAAAAACCCCCGCGGCGTCAAAGACAGCCGCGAGAACCCTTTTCCACCTCTTCTTAAATACGTATTTTCTCATTTTCCTTTTTTCTTTTTAACGTTGATTCCTATTGCCGCTTTTATCACCTCGTCCATGTCTTTTGCGAAGGTGAATTTCAGGTTTTTCCTTATGTATTCAGGCAGGTCGGCAAAATCCTTCTTGTTGTAAAAAGGGACTATCACCTCTTTTATTCCGTTCCTGTGCGCCGCGAGCGTCTTTTCCTTTAACCCTCCTATCGGCAGGACTCTTCCGCGCAGCGTTATCTCACCGGTCATGGCTATGTCCTTTTTTACCGGCCTTCCCGTGAACGCGGAAATAAGCGCCGTTGCTATCGTAATGCCGGCGGACGGCCCGTCTTTGGGTATGGCTCCTTCAGGCACGTGTATGTGCACATCCGTCTTGGAGAAAGAATCCTCCTTTAACCCCAGTTTTCTCGCCCTTGACCTCGTGTAGCTTAAGGCTGCCTGCGCCGACTCCTTCATGACATCCCCGAGCTTTCCGGTTAGAAGAAGCACGCCCTTTCCCTTTATAATGCTCACCTCAATCGCCAGCACGTCGCCGCCGAACTCGGTCCACGCAAGTCCCGTCGCGGATCCCACTCCGTTTACGTCCTTCGCGGGCAGGTCAATAAATTTCGGCACGCCAAGGTACTTTGACAGATTGTCCGCTCCAATAGTTACAGCCTTAAATTTGGCGCCTGCGCCCACCTTTTCCTTCGCTATCTTTCTCAGCACGGCCTTTATCTCCCGCTCCATGTTCCTGACCCCCGCCTCGCGGGTGTAGTTTTGAATAAGGGACTTTAAGCCCGCCTCGGTAAAAACAGCCTCTTTTGAGGACAACCCGTGCTGGTCAAGCTGTTTCGGCACCAAAAACCGCTTTGCTATGTTCGTTTTCTCGTCCGTCGTGTAGCTGTTGATTTCTATCATCTCCATCCTGTCCTGAAGCGGGATGGGTATGCCGTAAAGGGTGTTCGCGGTTGTAATAAACATAACGTCAGAGAGGTCAAACTCGGTATCAAGGTAGTGGTCTCCAAAGGTGGAGTTTTGTTCCGGGTCAAGCACCTCAAGCAGGGCTGCTGCCGGGTCGCCCCTGAAATCCGATGACATCTTGTCTATCTCATCCATCAGGAATACGGGATTCTTCGTCTTTGCTTTTCTTATTGACTGGATTATTCTCCCCGGCATCGCCCCTATGTATGTCCTGCGGTGCCCCCTTATCTCAGCCTCATCGCGCACCCCGCCAAGCGACACCCTGACAAACCCGCGGCCCATTGCCCTTGCTATTGACTTTGCCAGCGAGGTCTTTCCCACGCCCGGCGGCCCCACAAAACATATAATGGGGTCGTTAACCTTTTTTTTGACATTCTTTTTTACGGCAAGATACTCGACTATTCTTTCCTTGGGCTTTTCAAGCCCGTAATGGTCCTCATCAAGAATCTTTCTTACCTTATTGATGTCTATCTTTTCCTTTGTAAGTTTGTTCCACGGAAGAACTATCAGCCAGTCAAGGTATGTCCTTATAACCGTCGCTTCCGCGGACATGGGCATCATCCGCTCAAGCCTGGATAATTCCTTCAGCGCCTTTTCTTCGGCCTCTTTCGGCATCCCCGCCTTTTTTATCTTTGCCCTTAATTCCTCGGCCTCATTAAAAGTGGAGTCGATTTTGCCCAGCTCTTTTTGTATTGCCTTGAGCTGTTCAGAGAGATAATATTCTTTCTGTGATTTCTCAAGCTGGTCCTTTACCTTGCCCTGTATTTTTTTCTCAATATCGAGTATCTCGTTCTCCCTCCTTAGCAGGGCAGAGAGTTCATGGAGCCTCCGGACAGAATCTGTCACGGCCAGCACGCGCTGCTTATCCTCGTGCTTTAAAAATATATGCGCGGCTATTACATCCGCCAGCCTTCCCGGGCTTTCAATTTCGGACACTGACATTATTGTCTCAGGCGGTATCTTTTTGTTCATCCTGACATGCTTCTGAAACTCCTCAAGAACAAGCCTCATCAGTGCTTCGACTTCCTTTGTCTTTTCGTTGTTTTCGGGTATGTCGTCAACCGCGACTTCATAAAAGGGCTCCTCCTGCAGGTACTCCTTTATTTTCACCCTTGTCAGCCCCTCGACAAGCACCCTTATGGCGCCGTCGGGCAGTTTTAATATCTGGAGTATCTCGGAGAGCGTTCCTATCTCATATATGTCCTTTTTCTCGGGGCTGTCTGTCCTGGCGTCTTTCTGCGCGACCAGAAAAATAATCCTGTCCCGCTCCATTGCGGCTTCAAGCGCTTTTATGGACTTTTCACGCCCTACAAAAAGGGGGATTACCATGTTGGGAAATATTACCAGATCCCGCAGCGCGAGAAGCGGCACATTCGCCGGAGTCTTTACCGGTTCTTTTACCTGAATTTTTTCGGGCTTATCATCGGGCACAAATCCACCTCACGCTGTTTTTTCGCCTATTATGGCGCTCAGCTTGTCTTTTTTTCCTTTTACTATGTCGCTGTCTATTACAACCTTTTTCACGTTTTTCATGGACGGCACTTCATACATTATGTCTATCATTATGTTTTCTATTATTGAGCGCAGCCCCCTCGCCCCTATCTCTTTTTGCACGGCCTCAGCGGCCACAGCGTCTTTGGCGTCATCGGTAAATTCAAACCCCACGCCTTCCTCC
>DSBP01000209.1 GCA_011049465.1 bacterium
GCGCCGCAGCAGTTCCAGTCCTCAATCTCCTCAAGGCCGATATTAAGCGTCTTAAATGTCTCGCGCACAGAGTCGTCATAGGGCTTGCATGTCTTTTCAAGAGAGCATCCCGGGTAATAGGCGAATCTTTTGCTCATTTGGAGGCCTCCTTCGCGGCAGCGGCAAGCGCCTTTTTGATGTGTTTGGCTCCCTTTATCTTTGACGGAAAAAATGGCATCCTTCCCTTCAGGAAGAGCTTTAAACCGAAAGGCATCACTTTAATAAGGTTGAAGATGTTTGGAATGTTGTATCTTACCATCAGTTCGGGCTCATAGCTTCTTCCCCATTCGGAGATTACCTTGTTGAAGTTCTTTGCCATCTTCAGCCCCTTTTTATTTTTGGGGATAAGGCCCTCCTTTTCGCCGGTCCTTTTGAGGTGGTACATGAAGTCAGTGTATTTTACTCCCGCGGGACAGCGGACCGTGCAGGAGTAACACGACGCGCAGAGCCAGATGGTGTCGCTTTTCAGCACCTCCTCAATCTTGCCCGCGCGGAGCATCGCGATTATCCTGCGCGGAAAATAGTCCATGGCGTGTGCCACAGGACAGCTCCCCGAGCATGTGCCGCACTGTATGCATTCTTTGATATTGCCGCCGCCGGGCATGGAAACAAGTTCCTCATAGACCCGTTTTGAGAGTTGTTCGCTTTTGGTTTGATTCATCTTCAAGCTCCTTGGTTTATAATTAAGGATTTATTTCACTATTTGTGAATTCCGTCACAAGCGAGTACAAAAAAAACGATTTTCTGCGGATGAAACCGAATTGCTGAAATGAATATATCACATGAGCTGTTTTCAGTCAAGGGGAAAATCAAATCAGCAACATAAGTTTCAAAAAGTTTCGGGTTTCATGTTTCAGGTGGAAACAAGTATCATGCCAAGGCAGCTAAGGCATTTCCACTATTGATTTTTCTCTACTCTTACCTCTCCACCAACTCAACCCTTCTGTTCTTCTCTTTGCCCTCAGGAGTTGTGTTTGACGCAACCGGGGCTACGGGCCCAACGCCCGCGGGCTGCAGCCGCTCCCGATTGATTCCGTATTCGCCTGCAAGCACACTTACTACCGATTCAGCCCGCTTTTTCGAAAGCTCCATATTTGACTCGTACTGCCCGGTATTGTCAGTGTGTCCGACAACATAAATATTCAGTTTGGTGTTTTTCTTTAAAAGGGCTGCTATCTCCTTTAACACCTGCTCTGACCCGGGTTTTATCTCTGCCCTTGCCGTATCAAAAAATATTCCGTAAACAGGGACAGTACCCTTTTCCTTAATTGCCTTTTCAAAAGCAGACGCATCCGCCTTTATCAGCCCTGTGTCCATGGGTTTTGCCTCGATAATATCCACCTGCACTATCGGAAACTTCTGAAACCAACCGAGCGCCGAACAGACAGCAACATAGATAACCTTATCCCCGCCATCTTTTTTCGCGGCAAGGTAATGGAAATCGCTGCGGTTCAGCCTTGTTCCCGGGTCAGCGCCTATAGAGTCTTTTGGAGCGCGCACAGCTGCCCCGATAAAATCATCAATCCAGCGGGAACCCATATCATCTGACCTGCCGCTGAATAGCGTCTCAAAACCGGCTTTTTTCAGGGCCGCTTCATAGTTCCTGAAAATCTCAAGCGTTGACCTCTCCGCAGGCGCCGCGTATGTTATCTGCGTTACTTTCCCCTCAAGGCGCTCGCCTTTCGCGGGCGTATCCCTGCCTTCTTTTTTGCCCGTAATGAGCCTGTATTCGTCGTATTCCTTTGCGGTATAATACATAATCCTCGCATCAGGGTATCTTGAGAGTGCCGGATGGTCAGCACTGCCCTTAATGTCGTTCTGAGCTGCGGCCGCTGCAGCAAGAGAAAATAAAACAATCAACAAAACCACTGGAAACTTTTTAGCCATATCGCACCCCGCTCAATCAGATTTTTACCGCTTTGCTTCATAATTTTTACTTTTATATTCCCTTTTATATCCTCTGCTTACGCGTCAAAAACTTCTGCTTATCGCTTGAATCCTATAATTGCCGGAATCTCAGTGATCGTGATGCTCTTCTGCCGCTTCTTTATAAGTCTTATGGACAGTATCTTTAGGGTGTTCAGCCGGCCCGTAAAGAGAGTAAACCTTCAACTCTCCCTGACCCGTATTCTTCAGTGTATGCCAGTATCCGGCCGGTATAAAAACCACCCAGTCGTCTTGTACTTCCTGAACATAATCAAGGTTTTCCCTGCTTTTACCCATAAAAATCCTGCCCGAACCCTTTTCAACCCTTATGAACTGGTCATTTTCACTGTGCATTTCAAGGTCTATTATTTCACCTTTCTTAAGCGACATAAGAGTCATCTGAAGATATTTCCCGGTCCACCTTGATACTCTGTAATTCTCATTTTTCAGTGTTAGTTCTTCGATATCAGCCACCCACGGAAGTCCGCCCATATCAGTTCCGTCATCTTTAAACGAGATTTTTTTTCCCGCTTCACTGCCGGAACATGCGCTCAGAAAAAAAATAAAGGCCGTTATAACCGCAAAACAGATATATTTTTTATTTTCCAACTTTAATTTTCCTCCTATCGTTTTTATACACAATATATCAAAACCGGATTTTCGTCAAGAATTTCCGAACAGTTTTTATCTGCACTAAAACAAGGCTCTTTTCCGCTTAACCCACTCCCCCATAATCCCAAGCCATTGTTTCATGCCCTCATTTTTTTTCACCGACATATTGAGTATCAACGTTTTTTTATTCACCTTCCTTATGTACTTCTCCGCTTTTTTCAGGCTGAAATCCAGGTGTTTCAGCAGGTCTGTTTTGCTCAGGATTACCAGGTCCGCGGCGGCGAACATTCCCGGGTATTTTAGCGGCTTGTCGTCTCCTTCGGTCACCGATAGCATCACAACCTTTTTATCCTCTCCCAGGTAAAAATCAGCCGGGCAAATCAGGTTTCCCACATTCTCGATTATTATGATGTCATAGGGTTTTTTGTCCGCTTTAATGGCCTTTACCGCCTTTGCTATCATCTTTGAGTCAAGATGGCAGCCTCCGCCGTAATTCTCCGTCTTAATCTGGTAAACCGACGACGGGCTTAAATGTCTTTTTATCCTGTCAGCGTCGTTTGACGTGGCTATATCCCCCTCTATCACGCCTGTCCTGTATTTTTTCGAGAGGCTCTTAAGCGACTTTTCCAGGAGCGATGTCTTTCCGGCGCCGGGCGAGCTCATCAGGTTTATCACAAGGGCGCCCTTCAGCAGTTTTTTGTTCTTTTCCGCCAGCGCGTTGTTCCTGTTCATAATGGACTCAAATACCTTTATCTCAGCCATTTTTCATCACTCCATTTCCACTGTTTTTACGGTCATCTCTCTTCCTGCAATGACGCTTACATCCGTCGAATAGCACTTATCGCAGATATAGTTTAAATCATTAACGCGGAAGGTTCTTTTGCACTTTCCGCATTTTGCCTTTGACCTTATTATCTTAACCCCTGTCCGCATGCCCGCAAGCGGCGTCCCTTCAGCAGCTGACTCAAGAGCGAACTTCAGCGCCTCAGGCACAACACTTGTCAGCTCTCCAAACTCAAGTTTTACGGCTGTAACACGCCTCTTGCCGTACTCCTTAAGCTTGGAGAGAAGTATGTCCTTTATCTCTCCCGCAATAGCCGCTTCATGCATCTTGTTTCTTCTTCTTTCCTTTGATTGTTTTTCCGGCTTTGCTTCTTCCTTTAAGTTTTTTCACTGTTTTGCCGGCTTTTTTCCGCTTAACATCCCCGCATCCGCATCCACACTCACATACTCCGCACATTGATACCACCTCCTTTAAAAACAAGTTTAAATTTGCAATTTACAATTTACAAGTGAAGCCACAAGGCCTTATAACTTGCAAATTCCAAATTCTACATGCCTTCAACATATTCTCGGCAATTGCCCTCCTTCGGGCATGAATACTATTCTTTCTCCTCCTGCTTCAGTGTCAATTGTTACAAGCGGTTTGGATGATTTTGCCTCTACCTTTCCTATCACCGCCGCCTTTTTGCCGTACTTTGAGCCTTTCAGCAGTTTTACCGCCCTCTTCGCCTCTTTGGCTTCGCATATTATCAGCATCTTTCCCTCGTTCGCGAGGAAGAGCGGGTCAAAGCCCAGAAGCCCGCATACGGCCTTCACTCCTTTGTCAACGGGAATATCCTCCTGGTTCAGCCTGATGTTCACGCCTGATGCGGCGGCTATCTCGTTCAGTACCGCTCCGAGGCCGCCTCTTGTGGCGTCCCTCATCACCCTTATCCCTGTTCCCCTCCTTATAAGCGGCTCAATCATGGAGTATAAGGGCGCGCAGTCGCTCTTTAAGCCTGTCTCAATTCCCATCTTTTCCCTTGCCTGCAGTATTGCTATCTCGTGGTCCCCTATGTTTCCGGATATTATGACAGCATTGCCCGGCCGCGCCGCAGAGCTCGAGACGCGGCTCTTTTCGGGCGCAACGCCGAGCCCTGATGTATTGATGAATATGCCGTCAGCCTTTCCGCGCTCAACCACTTTTGTGTCGCCCGCCGCCACAATCACTCCGGCCTCATCAGCCGCTTTTTTGATTGAAACAAGTATCCTCTCAAGATCTGCCGTCAAAAACCCCTCTTCTATGATAAACGCTGTTGTTATGTAGAGCGGCTTCGCTGCCATTGCCGCGAGGTCATTGACAGTGCCGCAGACAGCCAGCCTGCCAATGTCGCTTCCCGGGAAAAAGAGCGGGGATACAACAAAGGAATCCGTGGTAAAAACAGGACTGCCCTTTAACCGTGGAAGAACCGCGGAGTCCTCCAGCCTGTCAATCACGGGGTTTGAAAGATGCTTCAGTATCAAATCATTTATCAGCGACTGCATCTTTGTGCCGCCCATTCCGTGGGCAAGCGTTATCACATTTTTATCCATGTCGGTTATTTCCTCTCGTATTTGTAATAAGCAGCGCAGCTTCCCTCGGCTGAGACCATGCACGCGCCAACCGGATCTTCAAGAGCGCACTTGCGGCCAAAGAGCGGGCATTCGGGCGGTTTAATCGCGCCTTTAAGCACGTCTCCGCACCTGCATCCTGCCGGCTCCTTTGAATAAGATACATCGGGATTAAACTGTTTTGCGGCGTCAAAACCGTCATAAGCCGCGGAAAAGACAAGCCCGCTGGCCGGTATGACGCCAATGCCGCGCCAGTTTGAATCCGACGGCACAAAGGCCTCTGATATCGCGGAGACCGCTTCTTTGTTGCCCTCGTAGCGCAC
>DSBP01000144.1 GCA_011049465.1 bacterium
CCTTGTTTTTATGGAATATAAATTATATGTCCCCTTCTTTCCTTTTATTACCGCGCACGGCAGCGTTTCAATTTCAACAAGATGCTCAACGACACTGTAAACATCGTCACTTATAAGCACCTGCCCGTCAACCGCCACAGAACACAGCCTGCTTGCCATATTAACAGCATCTCCTATCACGGTATATTCCATGCGTTCTTCTGACCCTATGTTTCCGGCTATTACCTCTCCTTTAGATATGCCTATGCCCAGTCCCAGGTTAAGATTTGGGTCTATTGTCTCTTTCCATTTTTTCATAAAACACTGAAACATAACCTGCATATCAAGTGCCGCCATAACAGCCTTGTCCGCGGCTATATATTCCGCGTATTTCGGCGCCTCATCAAATACAGCCAGGACAGCGTCTCCTATGTATTTATTTACCTTTCCTCTGTGCCTCGTAATTATCTTTGTCGAGTCAGTCAGGTATTCATTGAGTATTTTTACAACATCATCAGGGTTATATTTTTCCGTTATCGCGGTAAACCCCCTTAAATCCGAAAACAAAACAGTCTGTATTTTTTTCTTGCCTCCGATATATATCTCATTTATTCCCCTGTCATCCATTTCCATTTTAACGGTAGGGTCAAGGTGCATCTCAACAATCTTTGAAAATTTGTCCTTGTCTCTTTTTACCGTCATAAACATATCTATAAATGAATCCAGAATTTTTATCAAGCCAAGGTAAACGCCTGTTAATCCTTTTCCCCGCTTAACTTTATATCCTGCGGGAAGAATCTCCGCCTGGGTGAGCCTCTTTAAAAATCCGCTGAAAATCCGGTCAAAAACAAGACTGCTGACTGTTATGGACAACAGGTATATAAAAACCCCGATAAAAAATATCCCTATAAACGCTGTAATAACCATTTCGTCCCAGGGTGACGCCCTGAAATTTTCCCTGTACGCTTCAAATACCGCCTCGTAAAGCGGCCCGTAGCCGAAAGCAGTAAGCCCTCCTGTGACCGCGCTCAGTAATCCTATCAGCACAAAAGGAACTCTTCTTTTTTTGTTCATTTCTTCCTCTTTATTCGGGACATGCCTTTTTTCCCGCAGAAAAATCGGCACAATTTTTCAAAAGATACCTCACTTAAATCAGTAACAACCATATCCGCTCCCGTAAAACACTGTTTTCCGTCCCTGTCAACTCCTACGCTCTTCATCCCTGCGCTTACAGCAGCCCGGATACCCGCCGGCGCGTCCTCAAACACAACACATTCAGCAGGCTTCACCTTCAGCAGCGCAGCCGCTCTTAAAAAAATATCCGGAAACGGCTTTCCTTTTTTAATATACGCGCCCTTGGCATCCGCGTCAAACAGCTTAAACAGCCCTTCTCTTATTAATATGGGCCTTGCGTTCCTGCTTGATGAAGCCATTGCTGTTTTTATCCCTTTTTTTCTGCACGTTCTTATGAGCCTTATCGTGGAACAGAAAATTTTTACTTTTTTTTCCTTTAAAAATTTCGAAAAATAAAACTGCTTCATTGCAGCAATTTTTTTTACCTCTGCAGGCTTTATCCCGGGCAGAATTTTCATTACGCCCTTTTCCCTCGGCATTCCGTCGATTTTTTCCTTAAAATCAGAAAAAGTGAAATTATTCACTCCGTATTTTTTGAATACCTCCCGCCAGGAGAGGTGATGGATATGCGCGGTATCTATGATAACTCCGTCAACATCAAATATAACGGCTCTGAAACTCATAACAAACCCCTTCTCAAATGCAATACTCATTCAATTTTTTTATGTCCGTAATCGTAATGCTTTTACTCGCGGTCTGCACCACGCCCTCTTTTTCAAGCTGGATAAGCGTCCTGGTGGTTGTCTCTCTGGTTAATCCCGCAAGCTCGGCAATATCCTGATGCGTAAGCTTTAATACTTTCATCTCTTTCTGAAGATCCGCTAAAACGCAGGCAATTCTGGACCTCGCATCGCCGAGCGCAAGGTTTTTTATGTCCCTGTCAGCCCGCGCGAGCCGCTCACACAGGGTCTTGATTATCTGAAATGATATCGAAGGCTCCTTTTTAACCAGATACTCAAAATCTTCCCTTGTTATGCTCAGTGTTGAGGTTTCCTCAATAGCTTCAACAGTGGCTGTCCTCGCGTCTTTTGTCAGAAGAGCCATCTCCCCAAAATTTTCCCCTTCCTTAAGAATTGCCAGGGTCTTTGCCTTGCCCTCTTTTGTGTTCTTTACTATCTTAACCTTGCCCTGCGCCACTATATGAATAGTCTCCCCGCTGTCCCCTTCGTTAAAAATCACATACCCTCTCGCGAAAAAATTTTCCTTCACCTTCCTGACCACCAGTAAAAGCGCTTCTTCCGCCACATCCTTAAACAAGTGTGTCTGCCGCAAAAATCCCAATATCTGCGCGCGCGTCATTTTTTTCATCTTCTTAGACGTCAAGATTTTTCACCTCAAGCGCGTGTTCCTCAATAAACCTGCGCCTTGGCTCCACTTCGTCTCCCATAAGAACCGTAAAAATATCATCAGCCTTGATGGTATCCTCAAGCTTTATCTGCAATAGCGTGCGCGTCTCCTGATTCATTGTTGTTTCCCAGAGCTGTTCCGGATTCATTTCTCCAAGGCCCTTATATCTTTGAATATTCAGCCCCTTCTTTCCTCTTTCCTTTATATAATCAGAGAGCTCAAGTATTGAAAAAATCATCCGCTCCTCGCCGGTCTCCGTCTCCACCGCCGTAAATATGGGCGACAGATTCTTCTTTTCCTTGTCGCTCAGCACTTCAAGTTCTTCCTCAAAAAGATCAGCAGCGTCAACGCCTTTTTCCTGAATTCTCTTAAATACATGCTCCATTGACCGTATCTCGGTAATGTTGCTTAAATCTACCACTGTTATGTCTTTCTTTTGCTTTTCTATCTGCCCATAAATTTCCTCAATTGAAGATTTGCGCGAAAGCTTTGGCAGCACAGGCGACAACTTTTTTAATAATTCCTTCTCATCTTCCGCGTATGAAACCTTATCCTTAATCTTAACCTCATACATCGGCACGTTGTCCCATTTTTCCCTTGTTGCCAGATAGCTTTCCATGTTTATTTTCTTCTTTTTCAGCTTGGGGATTAAATGCTCAATTTCCACAATATCCGTAAGTATATCCTGCACTGCCTTCTCTGAAAATTCTTTTTTCCTGCCTCCCTTTCTTGTCGTCTGAATAAGCTTAAGGCCCGTTGTCCCCGCATCGGTCAAATATAGGTTCATTTCCCTGTCATCTTTCAAATAGCGCTCTGTTTTGCCTTTTTTTATCTTATACAGCGGCGGCTGAGCTATATACACGTGCCCTCCCTCTATGAGCGGTTTTGCCTGCCTGAAAAGAAAAGTAAGAAGAAGGGTCCTTATGTGAGCGCCATCAACATCCGCGTCAGTCATGAGTATTATCCTGCTGTACCTGATTTTCGTAATATCAAATGTCTCATTTCCGACCCCGGCTCCTATTGCTGTTATTATGGTCCTTATCTCCTCATTATTTAAAACCTTGTCAATTCTGGCCTTTTCAACATTCAGTATTTTTCCCTTTAAAGGCAGTATCGCCTGATATCTTCTGTCGCGCGCCTGTTTCGCCGAACCGCCTGCGGAATCGCCCTCTACAAGGTAAAGCTCGCATTTTGCAGGGTCGCTTTCAGAGCAGTCCGCCAGTTTTCCGGGCAGCCCCCCCGCGTCCAGTGCGCTTTTACGCCTCGCGAGGTCCCTCGCCTTTTTAGCGGCTTCCCTTGCCTCTGCAGCTCCTATTGCCTTTGATATTACCCTTCTGGCTTCTGTAGGATTTTCCTCAAAATGGTTGACAAGTTTTTCGTAAACAAGAGAGTTAACAATTCCCTCAACTTCGGAATTTCCGAGCTTTGCCTTTGTCTGCCCCTCAAACTGAGGGTCAGGCACTTTTACCGATACAACCGCGTTTAAGCCCTCCCTTACATCGTCGCCCTGCAGAAAAAAATCTTCCTTTTTAAACATCTTGTTTTTCCTGGCGAAAAAATTGCAGGCTTTTGTAAGCGCGGTTTTAAACCCTGAGAGGTGGGTCCCTCCCTCGACAGTCCTTATGTTATTTACAAAAGAGAGCATATTATCGGAAAAACCGTCATTATACTGTATGGCCACCTCTACCTGTATCCTGTCCTTTTCCCCCTCCACATAAATGGGCTTGTTTAACACCTGCCTGTTCTTATTCATTGATTTAACAAACTCTATGAGGCCTCCGTTAAACTGAAAAACCTCCTCGCGCTCGTCTTTGCCGCGCTCGTCAGCAAGCTTTATCTTTATGCCTTTGTTCAGAAAAGCAAGCTCTCTCATTCTGTTGGACAATATTTCAAAACTGTATTCCAGAAAATCAAAAATCTTCTTATCAGGCTTAAACATTACCTTTGTTCCGGTCTTTTTTGCTTCCCCAATGGATTTAACGGGCTTTTCCGGCACTCCCCTGTTGTATTTCTGAAACCATATCTTTCCTTCCCTTCTTACCTCGACTTCCATCCACTCGGAAAGAGCGTTAACAACAGAAACACCCACTCCATGAAGCCCTCCTGAAACTTTATAAGCATCGTGGTCAAATTTTCCGCCCGCGTGAAGGACCGTCATTACAACTTCAAGAGCCGATTTTTTCTGCTGTTTGTGATGCTCTACGGGAATTCCTCTGCCGTTGTCCGCCACAGTTATGGAATTATCAACATGTATTGCCACGGAAATCTCGCTGCAATGCCCTGCCATGGCTTCGTCTATTGAGTTGTCAACAACTTCATATACAAGATGATGCAGCCCTGATGATGATGTGCTTCCTATATACATTGCGGGCCGCTTTCTTACGGCCTCAAGGCCTTCAAGTACCGTTATCTGATCAGCGCTGTATGCGTTGTTGTTTTTTACGGTTTCCCCCGCGGGCATGTCAAATAAACTCTTCCCAACCACCCCCTCCTCTGCCTCTTTTTTTATTATTGACTCTTTTGTTGCGGCTTTCTCTTTTTTCGCGGCCGCTTTTAGTTTTTTCTTTTTAGCCATTATGCTCCTCCGTGCTGCCTGACAGCCTCTTTATCAGTTTTCCTGATGATATTTTTGAATAATATGCCATAGTTTTTACGCCCTTTCTCATGATTACAAAACTCTTTTTTTTCTCTATCGGATTTCTGGCTCCAAAATCAGCCTCAATCCGCTGAAGCAGCAGCCTGTTTCTTTCCAGCCCGCTGAACAGCCCGATTATGCCTGCCCGTCCAAGAACAATATTGTCTCCTATA
>DSBP01000129.1 GCA_011049465.1 bacterium
ATTTTAAGGTTTTGCGCGCGGAAAAACCTGGAACAGCGCCCGGCCTGATAAGATATGCGGCGAAAAAAGCAGAGGAGAGGAAAAACGCGAGCGCCACGCCGCGCGAGGCGGACAGAAAGAGAGAAAAAAGGGAGATAAAAACGACAGCCGCGGCCGCGGGCCTTAAGCGCCTGTTTCTAATAAGCAGCGCCGCCAGAAGCGGGAGAGTTATTGCCGTAAACTCGGCGGAAAAGACCGGGTTGCCGAAGAATGAATGCGGCCTTGGCATGCCTGAGGCGGACTGAAAAAGGGAGAACAAGGAAGATGCGGCAGCAAGGCAGAGGATGAAAGCAAGGAATTTATTCCTATTTACCCGCGCCCCTGCTGCCAGAAAAAAGAGGCATGGCGCGAAAAGGGTGAGGGAATAATGCGGCGGGGGGTTGTTTTTTGTAAAAATCAGGCTTAATAAAAGATACGACTGAAACAGAAGCAAAAATAGGGCCGGAGCGGAAATTTTTATTGTCGCGCGGCTGATGATAAGCGCGCCAAAACCGAATAGAAGCGCTGCGGCCATTGCAAAGGCTTTTGGAAGCTGGTAAACTTCATAAAACGAGCCGGAGAAAAATAAAAGAGACAGGCAGGCAAATAAAAGGCCAAGCCTGCCCGGGCCCATAAGCAGTTCTTTATTTGTTTTTGCCATTATCAGAAAGAGGCTGGATAATCCGGCGCCGGCGTCGGCACAAGGAAAGTTATTTCCTTGAAGGATGTTACAATAATACTGGGCTGTAAAAAGGCAAAGGCATTTGCTTTGTTGTTGAAATAGAAGTAAAATTTGGGGTCATCTGTAGTGGTGTTAACAGTCAGTGAGCCGTATTCGCCTATATAAACAGTGCCGTAAATGCAGATATCGGAAGAGTAGGTTTTTCCGTCGCTCAGGCAAAGCGGGTCTGATGGAGGCTTGGATGATCCACCATAGAGGTTTGTTATGCCGAATAACGAAGGGATAAATGAAAAAATATTCTGTTTTGGCTCCATGGACGCGAACATTGAATCTTTCTGCCCGAGAATATTATCGCACGAGCCGGAAGTGCACCTCGTTCCGCCTATTCTGAGTTCTCCGGCAGTATATAAAAAACCCGCCACTTTAATATCCACAAGCCGTGTGCCGTGAGCGTCGCCGGATCTGTAATCAAAATGGTCAGAGCTTGCCTGTGGAAAATAGTAATTAGTCGGCCTTTCAACAAAGACCTTTGTGGGCCAGTAATCTGTCAAAGGGTCAACCTGGCCCTTGCCTTTGGGCGGTTCGGGCCCCGGATTGTGGCCCTTTAAAACAAGCGGGCCCATTACTATGAGCGAGCCAACGGTATACAACTGGCAGTCGGCATTTTCATAGATTCCGATTGTGTTGGCGCTCATAGTGGCGTGTATATAGCCTGTATATGTGTTCCAGAGGCCCGTTCCGGAATCGTAGGCAAGGGGTTTACCGTCAACAGTGTCAATAAAAAAGACCTTTGACATATCGGTCATAGCTGCGCTGATTGTCCTGGCTGTAAGGTCAGCAAGGTCTTTGCCGCGGTAATAGGGGTTCGCGTTCCCGTCAATAGTCGCAGGGCCCCAGTAGTTGTCCTGTTCGGCAGCCTGCATTTTATACGCGTTAAGAGAGAGGTCAGGCGCTTTTGCGAAGGATGAGTAGGGATGCGCGCGCGCAGTCGGGCTCATGTCATCATAAGTATAGCCAAAAATATGGGAAGTGCCGCTCCGGCCGAGCGCCGTATATATGTTTCCCGCGGCATAAACAGCCGGCATCCACGCCGGAGGGTTGGATGCGCCTCGCGCCACGGGTATTGAAGGTATATAGCACATCCCGTCATTCGGGTTGGCAGAATATATATCACCCCAGTAAAAATTGTATTTTTCATTATTAATTGCCGCGTCAGTGCAGGGCAAATCTATTTTTCCCTTTGAAATGAGCGGACCGCCATAGCCTGCGCGCTGCACAACGCCGTAATACATGTGCGTGTTTCCGGAGGGCCTGAGTTTGACTTTAATGCCTATGGTCCTGTATTCTGTGGCGCCCTGCCTGTCCCCGCTGTCGTCAATAAAAAGATTGCCGCGCATTATATAAAGGGTATAGGTGCCAAGGCCGGCAACTTCGTATTCTTTGTCATATTGATAGCCCGCGACAGGGATCCTGCCCCAGTTGTTTCCTGTCTGTATGAAGTACCTTGCGTGCTCAAGTCCCACATTGGCGAGCTCCTGTTTTCTTATTATGTCCATGGTCCTTACCATAAGGCGGATGTCGGATTCAAATACAAAAAGGAGCGCGTAGGCAAGGACAGCCAGAACAGCCCCTACAATGATAACCGTGGCAAGTATCTGGCCGCGCTGTTTTACATTTTCTACAGGTGTTAAACTTTCTTTATTCATAACATCATACCTCCTGAAAAATTCAGTTGCCGTAAAAACCCGATGTGTGGTGGTGTTTTAATACAACGGCCTTCTTAAGCATTATGGATATGGGCGGCCTGTCATGGTAAACCCTTTTTGAGAGGCGCACGCCCACAGATATAATTTTATCATTTGTAGTATCGGTAAACGAAACAGTAAAAGCCTCAAGGTTTGATGTGATGGTTACGGCATTGTAGCTGACGGTTATAGTGGACGGGCTGGAGTAAGCTCCGGGTGCGGGAGGGACAGGGACATAAGCCACAAGGTGTTTCCCGTCCTGGAAAATCTGAAATTCAGCGCCCGCGGTCCCGACCATATTTGAGCCGCCGCCCGCGAACCCGCACGTTCCGCCGGTTGTTTTAAGGTAAATGGTCTCAGCCAGTTTTCCGGCGATGAAGCTGTTAGCCGGCTGAGAGGCGTCTTTGCGGGAGATTCTGATTGTCGAGGACTGCGCGTTTTGCACAAATTTATGGAGCGCTTCTATGGCAATGCGCGCCTCGCTGTTGACCGCCATTCTGGCAGAGCCGAAGTTCCACATATAAAACCCGTTTTGTAAAAGATAGCCCAGCCCTGAAATAACAATACCCATTATTCCTATTACCACTACAGCCTCTAAAAGGGAAAAGCCTCTGCGTGAGTTGAGCCTTATTGTTTTCATGTTTTCACCATCAGTACGGGGTCCAGGCCCCGGAAAAATTCTGGGACGCGGCTCCCGGCGCTACGGAAGAGAGTTTTTTATAATATTTCTGAAGCGTGCCTGTGTCAGAAGGGTCTGTTGAAGAATATTCAATGCGGCTGTAATAGGCATATATGTCATAGTTTGTGCCCATGGGGACGGATATTGTGTATGTGCCGTTTCTTTTTGACATCATGCCATAGGCGGGGTACTGCCTGCGGCGGAGCGGGTTTTGGGCCCTGTAGACCGCGGATGAGTTATCAAGCGAATAAACATGAGGAGAAACAGTGTTTGAGGTTGGCTGTGCCACTATCATTACGCCTTCGTTTATGAGCGTTTCGCCCTGGCCAAAATCTATGCGTATGCTTCCTGAAATTTCTTTGTAAGCCATTATAATGGAAAAATTCTGATCGGTTGTAGTTGCCATGTGGTTTACGACAACACCGTCAAGAGTGCCGTTTGAGGGGTTGTGATAATCAAAGACAGAGCCGTCAACATATATTCTGACGCGGTTATACGGGCTCACGTGGACATTTTCCAGCAGGTAATAGCCTGTGCTGACATTTGTTGTTGTCTCAGCCACTTTCTGGCCGGAACTGAAGGCGCTTACATTTATTGTTTTATCGGGAGGCAGGTTGGTGATTACTTCGGTTATTGTCCCGCTTATATCGCCTGTGGGAAAAAAGTAGAGAACAACATCTTCCGTAAAAGGTGTTACAGCAACATTCCTGAAGGGGTCGCCCTTTTCGGGGGACCAGTAAGCCAGCGCGCCGGAAACGCTGTAATTACCCGGAGGTATATTCATAAATGTATGAGAACCGCCGCCGTCAGTAACGCCGTATCCGTTGGCAGGCACGGTATTTGTGGCGGAATCAACAAGAATAAGGTTCATGCCCGGAATAGGAGAGGACCTGTCGCGCGCGTCTTTGGCGAAGACAGAGACCATGCCAAAATCCGCAGCGATGGCAAGCGTGATGTTATAATTATTTCCCCCTGTATGAGGGATATTCAGGTACTGTCCGTAAAAGGTCTCGTTTGATGATTCTTTTGAAAACACTGCGGTTACTGTTATTGTCCTTCCGTCGCTGTCCACATTTGTTATTTCGTATTGGCCTGAGGAGTTTACCGTAACCGTGCTTGACATTCCGTCATTTGCCCTTATTTCTATTTTGCTGTATCCCAGGGGGCTTACAGGGTTGCCGTCAGGGTCATAAATATTTCCTGCTATAGTATAGTTGTTTGATTGGGGCGTGACAATGTTTATGCCGTTGATTTCCACATCGTCTATCGTAATGGTAAGCGGGTTTCCGGCATATTCACCGCGGTCATAACCGTCGCCCTGCGCGTAAATCCTGTAGGTGCCGGGCATTATATTGTTAATTGTATAGTATCCTCTGTAACCGCCGTCAGTATTTGACGTGTCAACACGGGTCGTGTACTGAGGGAAGCCTTCTATATATACCCATACCCTTGCCGCGAAACCGGGCGGGTCAGGCCTGCCCGTTGATTTATCCCTTTTTTGTACCCTTCCGCGTATTGTACAGCCTCCGAAACTGCTCTCGCTCTCGGAAATATAGGACATAAATTCTGTTCTTTTTGTAATTGTTTCTGTGTCGTGTGTAAAAGGATAGGTTACGATAACTTTAAGCATTTTGAGATTCTTGTCCGCGTCATAACGCATTTCTGATTGTTTTTTGGGGATAATGCTGCCGTCCTGCGTTTCTTCGGCGAACTGGACAATTTTATAGACGCGCATTGGGACGCCGCCCATCATTTCAATATTATCAGGGTCAGCCGGATTTCCCCACGGGTTATTTGAGGATTCAAGATTTGAAAGAGGTTCATAGGGAAGCATTGAGTCGGGCGTTACCTTTAAGGCTCCAAAATTAAATGATTTCATCATCTCAAGATGCTCGGTAGCAAGGTTAAAAGAATAGGTTTTAAGCTGGGATGCAAGTATTCCCATATAAACCCTGGAAAGGAGGTTTATTGAGGCGGTGAGCAAAAATGCCACAAAAAAACTTGCAATTATTACCTCTAACAGGGTCATGCCTTTCTTGGACGCTAAACGCATAAATATCACATCCTTTTTTCGCTCTCATATAAATTATATCATCAAATAC
>DSBP01000196.1 GCA_011049465.1 bacterium
CACATCAGTCTATCGTGAAATTAACATGTTCAGGCCCATGGCAATCAGGGAAATTTCTCCGCTGCCTGCCCCGGCCCACCTCAAGCGAAGACAATTTACAATTTGGAATTTGAATTCAGCAGCAGTTAAATACAAACCCCGCAAAACAAGACGCTTAGAAGGGGACGAGCCCCTTCTCTACAAGTTCATTTTGTTTTTTGCAGACTGCGGGGGGGCGGGAAATTTATACTTATATTCCAAACTCCGACCTCAGCAGGACTTTTACTTCGGCCGCGCTCTCCTGCATAACCAGCCTCTTTCTCAGCTCCGCGGCTCCGTCAAAACCTTTTATGTACTTCGCGTAAAACTTCCTCATCTCAAGCAGCCCTCTGCCGCCTTTAAACTCAACAAGAAGTTCCAGGTGGCGCAGAGCCGCCTCAACACGCTCCGTTAACGAGGGTACATATCCCGGCTCTTTAATCTGCTTAAAAATAAAGGGGTTGCCTATCGCTGCCCTGCCTATCATAACAGCGTCGCATCCTGTCTCCTCAATCATGGCCCGCGCCGACTCCCTGTCCGTCACATCGCCATTGCCTATTATGAAACACTTTGAGGCTTCCTTGAGTTTTTTTATGTGGCTCCGGTCCGCCTTTCCGGAAAACATCTGGCCGCGCGTCCTCGGGTGCAGGGTGATTATTGATACGCCGGCGTCTTCGGCGATTTTCGCAATCTCAAGATAGTTGAGGCTCTCCATATCCCAGCCAATGCGCATTTTAACTGAAACAGGCGTCTTTTTTACCGCGCCGGTTACCGCCTTGATTGTCTCTGCCACAGAAGAAATATCCTTGTGGTGATATGCCCCGCCGCCCGCCTTTACCACCTTCTGGACAGGACAGCCAAAGTTGATATCAATAAGGTCAAACCCGGCTTTTTCCGCGGCTTCAGCTGCCTGCGCGTACCGCTTTTGCCCGTTTCCAAAGAGCTGAATTCCAACAGGCCTCTCATCATCGCTGAAATAGAGGAGTTTTTCCACGCGCTCCCGCTTTATTGAGATTGAATGTATATTTATCATCTCCGTAAAGACAAGGGAAGCTCCGTACTCTTTGCATAAGAGCCTGAATGGATGGTCAGTATACCCCGCGAGCGGCGCAAGTACATATGGAAATAACCTTATCTTTTCAATAATTTCCATTATTGTTTCGGCTGCCTGCCTTTGGCGGCTTTTTCTCTGATTTTTCTGACCCTTCCTGTTACAGCGTCGGATACCCGGTTTGTCACAGCGAATACTATAAGTATCGCGACAGCTGCCATTCCGGCCATTTGATACATACCCGCTCCCACAGCAAGCCCAAGCCCCGCGACAGCCCAAAGGCTCGCCGCTGTCGTGAGGCCGTGCACAGAACCGCCGGACTGGATTATTGTCCCCGCGCCGAGAAAACCTATTCCGGTCACAACCTGCGCCGCTATCCTTCCCGGGTCAACCGGCGTCTCGCCGTTATACTGCATGTGAATATACAGGGAAACAAGCATGAAAATAGTGGAGCCGAGCCCCACCATTATGTGCGTCTTAACGCCAGCGGGCTTATGTTTTATCTCCCTGTCAAGCCCGATTAATCCCGCTATCAGGATTATCAGGCCCATCTTAGCCGCAATCTCAGTGTATTCCATTCTCAAGCCTCCTCTTTAAATTTTTAATTCCGGTACGGCTTCTATGCCCATATCCGAGCTTTTGCCTTTTTTCAGGTAAAGATAACCCGTATAGGCTATCATTCCCGCGTTGTCAGTGCAAAGAAGCAGCGAAGGAACAAAAACCCTTATTTTTTTCTCCACTCCAAGTTTTTCAAGCTCTTCCTTCAGGCATTTGTTTGCCGCAACCCCGCCCGACACCGCTATGATTCCTGCCTCACGAACCGCCAATATGGCGCGCAGCCTGTTTACCACTGCGCGGACAACCGCCTTCTGGAAAGCAGCGGCAACATCATTGATTGAGACTTCTCCCGCTTCCAGTTTTTTCCTGTTGCGCTGCAGGTAATAAAGCACCGCTGTCTTTATTCCACTGAATGAAAAATCAAATCCCTTTGCCTTCATCTGCGCCTGCGGAAAGATGATTTTTTTTGTATCGCCTTCTTTCGCGGCCGCGCTGACAGAAGGGCCGCCCGGATAAGGCAGCCCCATCATCTTGGCAGCCTTGTCAAACGCCTCTCCTGCCGCGTCATCACGCGTCTGCGCTATAAGTTCGTATTCGCCTATGCCCCGCGCGAAATATATGTTTGTGTGCCCGCCGGATACAACAACACCTATAAACGGAAATGCCATCTCCTTAAATTCGAGGAACGGGCTCAGAAGATGCGCCTCAAGATGGTTCACGCCGGCAAAGGGTATCTTGAGCGCGTAAGCCAGCGCCTTTGCGTATGAAAGCCCTGTAATCAGCGGCCCTGCCAGCCCCGGGCCGTACGTAACGGCTATTCCGCCCAGCTGCCCGAAGCCCATACCCGCTTTGGAGAGCGCCTCGTCAACAACAACGGGAAGCTTGTTTAAATGCTCCCTTGCCGCTATCTCCGGCACAACTCCACCGAACACCCTGTGAAAATCAACCTGGGAGAATATTACATTTGAAAGCAGCCGCTCTCCGTCATAAACAGCGGCCGAAGTCTCATCGCAGGAGGTCTCAATACCAAGAACAACCATTTTTTTGGCTCCGTCACATGAATTAAAAGACTATTTCCGCGGGATAAACAAACTCAAAACCCTCTTTTTCCGCCTTTTCCATCAGAACAGCCAGCGTCCTCAGCGTTACCGGGTCATCATGCCCGAGCCCCACGGCGTATCCCCTGCTTTTTGCCGCGCGTTTTAACTGCTCGAACTGTCCAGTTATGTATTTTTCATCCTTTTCATTGTCGATAAAGATATCCCGTTTTGACGACTTAACGCCCATCCTCGCGGCCAGTTTGTATCCTATGGTGTCGGGCGTGGTGAGGCTGTCGATGAAAAACAGGTTCCTTTCCTTTATCTCGTTTAAGACTATTCTCATTATCCTGTGGCTCGTAGTTGCAAGAGAACCCTGATGGTTGTTTATCCCGGTAAACCCCCTGACTTCAGCAATATGTGTGTCGAGCGCGTATTTAACCTCTCCCTCGGACATGTTTGCTTTTATTGTGTTTTTCTCAAGCGGGAGCTTTGTCTTTGGCTCCATGGGAAGGTGCAGCATAACCGCTTTTGCCCCGGCCGCAGCCTCCTTTGCGGCGAGGGAAGAATACGGGAGCCCGGGCAATATTGCCGCGGCAAACGGCTGCTTTATTGATTTAAGATAAGGAATTCCCTTTGTATTGTATCCCCAGTCATCAAGTATTACCGCTATTTTGGGCCTGTTGTTTCTGATGAACCTTGCCTTAAAGGCCGTTTTCTTGCCGTAAAAAACCGAGACGATAACGGAGTCCGCGTTTTCAGACGCAACTTCGGTTACGTCTGTTTTTGTGCCGCTGTTTTTTTTCGTAAAATCCGCGAATATTTTTCTAATATCATCCGTCGAATACCTGAGCGGCAGCCTGCATGTAATGTCCCTTTTATTTCTGCCCGCAGTTATGAGAAGCGGGTCAATAAGCATCTCTTTGACCGTAAAATCATATGCCGCCGCACTTATGCCGGCAGCGGCCTCCTGCCTGCGCGGTTCCGCGTGGTTTTTTTCATAGTATAACCATACAGCCGCGGCGAGCAATCCGGCGCCGATAAACCCGAAAACAATTTTTTTCATTTACGCCCCGGCTTTAAGCTTCGCGAGCGCGTTTAAAAAATCAACGGCCCGCCTTATCTGCACGTCGTTTTCAACAGAGACTTTTCTTTCTTCCTCCCTGCCCTTGTGCTTTTTGGCGATTTCGCTTTTAAGCCACCTGAGGATGGTTTCCCTGTCCGCGGCCATTTCATGGTCGAGTATTTCTATCTCCTTTTTCCTTAAAAACTTCCTGAACTCGTCAAGCAGCGCATTCTCGGGCGTCTTTTTAAAAAGAACCTTCACATCCGTCTCCGATACCTTTACGGATTCTTTTTGCGCGAGCGAAACGAGCCCGTCAGGATTCTTCTTCAGAAACTCTCCCGCGAACCCCTCAAAATAGCCCTTGTCAAAAAGATTGGAGGTATACGCGGTGGGAATGGGCTCCTCAAGTATTATGTCCGGCTTAATCCCCACTCCGTGTATTTTTCTGCCGCTGGGCGTCATATACTGCGCGGTCGTGAGCCTGAGCGCGGAGCCGCCTGACAGTGGTATTATCGTCTGGACAGAACCCTTGCCGAATGACTGTGTCCCGATTATTACGGCGCGGTTATGGTCCTGCAGAGCGCCTGACAATATCTCCGAGGCAGACGCGCTTCCCCTGTTAATAAGCACGGCAATATCGCCCTTAAAATCCATGTTCCTCGACGACTTAAATTCCATGCCTTTTGTCTTTGCCCTTCCTTCGGTATATACTATCAGCCTGTCTTTGGGAAGAAAAAACTCAGCCACCCGTACAGCCTGGTCAAGCAGCCCTCCGGGGTTGTTTCTCAAATCAATTATCAGCCTCTCCGCCTTGGACTTCGCGAGGCTTTTAAGGGCCCTGTCAACAGCGCCTGCGGCGTCGCCCATAAACTCATTTATCCTTAAGTAACCTGTCCCGTCCTCGAGCACAGAATACCTGACGGTCCTTATCTTAATCACGGCCCTTGTAATCGTAAAATCCCTGAGCCTCTGCTCTATTCCGCGCTGTATCTGTATTGTTACCTTTGTTCCGGGCGTGCCCCTGAGTTTATGCACGGCGTCAAGAACCTCGATCCCCTCTGTTGACTCTCCTTCAATGGTCATGATTTTGTCGCCCGCTTTGATGCCGGCCTCATAAGCAGGCGTGTCCTCAATAGGAGCGACAACCATAAGCTGTCCGTCTTTTACCGCTATTTCAATGCCCAGCCCGCCGAACTCGGCTTTTGTGTCCTCATTCATATCCTTGTATCTCTGCGGGTCAAGGTACTGGGAAAAAGGGTCAACATGTGAGACCATCCCCTTTATTGCGCTTTCAGTAAGCTCTGACGGCACCACTTTTTCCTCATCAACATAATTATTCTTGAGTATCGAATAGACCTCCATCAGAGGCTTTAAAGCTTCATACTCATCAGCCTTTCCCCCGCCGCCGCCAAACAAAAACGCGAAACAAACAGCGGGAATAACAATCAAAACCGCAGTCAAAAACGCTTTTTTCTTCATTACAGGCC
>DSBP01000306.1 GCA_011049465.1 bacterium
GGCGTAGCGCTTGTCGGCCTGATTCCGGGAGGATGGGGGGAATACCAGCTGGCGCTTTATAACGGCGCGGGATACAAAAAGCTGGAGGACAATACCGAAAAAATGGGAGTCGCGAGCCTTTTAGTGGTGCCGTTCCCGTCAATATCTGTGCGCGGCTCCTACCTGAGGACAAACACAAACGCTTTCGGCCAGCCCGCGAAGGAGTATTCGGCTTCAGCGGTTGTTCTTAACTTCAATTCAGGCCCCATATCCTCTTTTGTCGAGTACAATGTGAGGACAATGGCAAAAGACGCGTCCGCGGTAAAATCCGGCGTGACAGAGGGCATATCATCATTTCTGGGAGTTGAGATAATTGAGGGGCTGTCTGTGAACCTCAGATATGACATGCTTAACCCTGACACAATGGCTGCGCGTGACGAGAAGAATTACTACATGGGAAGCATAGGGTACAAGTTTGACAAGAATCTTGACATACAGATAGCTTACGAGCTTGAACAGTATAAGTTCCCGTCAGGAAACCCGAACGAGAATAAGAATACACTGCTGGTTCAGACCAAGTACGCGTGGTAAGATATGTTTGACAGTAAAAAAAACAAGGAGGAAAAGATGAGAGGCATAAACAAAGTTTTATTTTTAGCGGCGGCAGTATCGCTTATGTTCGCGGCAGCCGCGTCAGCGGCATGGAAGTGGCCGTGGCAGCAGCAGAAGTCAAATGTCGTGTCAATACAGGGTTCTACGACAAACCTTCCGATAACGCAGAAGGCGGCGGAAGATTACATGAAGGTAAACAAAGATATTGAGATTTCAGTGAGGGGCGGAGGTTCGGGCGTGGGCATAGCCGGTATCATTGACGGCGCCTGCGACATCGGCAACTCGTCAAGGGCGATTAAGTCAAAGGAAATAATGAACGCGAGGGCAAAAGGCGTTAATCCACACGAGACGGTTATTGCCCGTGACGGAATGGCGATTGTTGTTCACCCGTCAAATTCCCTTAAAAATATCACGGTTGACCAGATTCAGGCCATTTATACGGGCCAGATTAAAAGGTGGAGCCAGCTTGGCGGCGCTGATGAGCCCATAGTGGTGGTTTCAAGGGACACTTCTTCGGGAACATATGAGGTCTTCAACGAGCTTGTGCTTAAAGGCTCGAAACTCAGGACCGACTGCATAATGACCGTATCGAACAGGGAAGTTGCGGAGACAGTGAAAAATACAAACGGCGCGATAGGCTATGTGGGGTTAGCGTTTCTTTCCGATGGCCTGAACACGGTCACGGTTGAGGGTATTACGGCGTCAAACGCCACAATAAACAACAAGACATACAAGCTTGCCAGGGAGTTGTATGTTTATACAAACGGCCCGCCTGCGGGAAATGCCAAGGCATTCATTGATTATATCCTCAGTGAAGCCGGACAGAAAATTGTTGCTGATGTAGGATATGTGCCTTTAAGGTAAGATAAGCTGAAAAGGGAAAAGGGCCGCCCGGAAAAGGCGGCCCTTTTTCTTAACCGAAAATTAACAAACACAAAACATGAATTTAACCGCGCGGATTCATAATTATTGAGAGATAAAAACAGAAAGAGGAGAATATGGGAATAAAAGACAAGGGAATGAGAAAAAACTTCATAGAGAGAATGCTCGGGCCCATAGCTTCCATGTCGCTTGTGTTTCTTCTTGGAATCGCCCTCACTCTGATAATAACAGGCATGCCCGCTTTCAGGGAGGTGGGCGTATTAAAGTTTATATTTGGAAATGAGTGGCGGCCCACCTTTGACCCGCCTTACTTCGGAATATGGCCGCTTATAGTAGCTTCGTTTATAGTGACCTTTGGAGCCATTCTTTTTGCCGTTCCGATTGGCGTGGCAAGCGCCATATATACCGCTGAGATAGCGAGCCCGGGAGTGAGGGAAACCATAAAGCCGGTTATGGAGCTTCTCGCGAGCATACCGTCGGTTGTCTTCGGTTTTTTTGGCATAGTTTTTATATCCCCGATTCTGCAAAAAGTGCTGGGGCTTCCAACAGGATTAAACGGATTAAACGCCGCGATAATACTGGGGCTTATGGCTGTTCCGACCGTCGCCAGCATAACAGAGGACGCGATATCAGCCGTATCAAAGGATTTAAGGAACGCGTCATACGCGCTGGGAGCCAATAAATGGGAGACAATAGTTAAAACCGTAGTGCCCGCGGCTAAATCCGGAATATTCACCGCCGTAATACTGGGAGTGAGCCGTGCCATGGGAGAGACAATGACCGTCCTTATGGCCGCGGGCGGGGCAAGGGGAGTGCCTTCCTCAATATTTGTGCCCATGCGGCCGATGACCGCCACAATAGCCGGCGAAATGGGAGAGGCTGTAATAGGCAGCACCCACTATCACGCGCTTTTTGCCATAGGGTTTGTCCTGTTTGCCATTAATGTTATTTTTAATCTCGCGGCCGAATATGTGAAAAAAGGCGGTAATAAATAGCCATGGAAATAACGGGAAACAAAAAAGGCAAAAGAGAGTTTCAGCAGTCGCTGGGGTTTGTAGCCCTGCAAATGTGCCTGCTTGCCGTTATAATATCGCTTGGCGTGCTTCTTGTATTCATATTTGTCAAGGGTATCGGTGTAATAAACCCGGATTTTTTTATAAAGTTTCCCGAGGATGGAATGTCAAGCGGCGGCATATTTCCGGCAATACTCGGCACGCTTCTTTTGTCGCTTGTTGCTGTGTTTTTCGCGGTGCCAATGGGAGTTTTAACCGCTGTGTGGCTTGTTGAGTACAGCACAAGCTATAAAATGGTAAGGATATTGAGGATAGGAATCAACTCGCTTGCGGGAGTCCCGTCAATAGTTTTTGGCCTGTTTGGGCTGGCGTTTTTTGTCAAGTTTATGGGTTTTGGACCGTCTTTGTTGTCGGGCGGGCTGTCGCTCGGTGTGCTTATTCTGCCCACGGTAATCAGGACATCAGAGGAGGCTCTTCTTACGGTGCCAGTGTCCTTTAAAGAGGCGTCTTTGGGGCTTGGGGCGACAAGATGGGAGACGGTTTACAGGATAATACTTCCCAATTCGATATCCGGCATCCTGACAGGAATAATTTTGAGCGTGGGCAGGGCAGCGGGAGAGACAGCGCCGATACTCATGACCGGAGCCACGTTTTTTACAATGCGGCTGCCGAACTCACTTTTCAGCGAGGTTATGGCGCTGCCTTATCATATTTACGCGCTTATGACAGAAGGGACCCATCCAAACCAGCTTGCGATAGCGTACGGCACCGCTGTTGTCCTGATGATGCTGGTTCTTGTAATAAACAGCATAGCGATATACATAAGGATAATGGCAAGAAGGGCAAGGCAGTGGTAAGAGGCAGACAAAAGATTAATGTTAAGGAGACAAAAGCATGAGTGAAGAGCCGAAAATAACGGTAAGAAATTTCAACGCCTATTACAGCGGCAAGATGGCGCTCAAGGATGTCAATATTGACATTCCGGAGAATAAAATCATGGCGATGATAGGGCCGTCGGGCTGCGGCAAGTCCACGTTTTTGCGCTCGTTAAACAGGATGAACGACCTGATTGAGGGGTTTACCGTTACGGGGGGCATGATGATTGACGGCAAGAATATTTATGACAAAGACGTGGATGTGACAAAACTGAGAAGAAACGTCGGCATGGTATTCCAGAAGCCGAATCCTTTTCCAAAGACAATATTTGAAAATATTGCTTACGGCCTTAAAATCAACAAACTGTGCAAAAGCAGGGACGAACTCTCAGGAAAAGTAGAGGAGAGCCTTAAGGAGGCGGGCCTCTGGGAAGAGGTAAAAGACGAGCTTAATAAGAGCGCGTTTGCCTTGTCCGGAGGACAGCAGCAGAGGCTTTGTATTGCGCGGGCAATGGTTGTAAGGCCGGAGATTATACTCATGGATGAGCCGACCGCCTCGCTCGACCCGATATCAACGGCCAAAATAGAGGAGTTGATTCAGGAACTGAAAAAGAGCTATACTATAGTGATAGTGACGCATAATATGCAGCAGGCCGCGCGCGTCGCCGACAGGACAGCGTTTTTTATGCTCGGCGAGATGGTTGAATACAGCGACACTTCCGTTATGTTCACAAAGCCGGAAAAAAAGATAACAGAGGAATATATCACGGGAAGGTTTGGGTAAAACCAATTTATATTTGATAGTTTATAGTGAGGACAGGCAGTGATTAAACTGCTGAATGATAAATTTAAACCGAATCAAAGAGAGGTGTGTGGAAATGGAGCGGCATTTTGACGAGGAACTGAAGGCTTTAAAAAAGAACATATTGAATATGGCATCCATGGTGGACGAGCTGACAGGCCGCGCCATAAAGGCGCTGAAGGAAAGGGACGAGGCGCTTGCGGAGGAGGTTGAAAAGGCGGACGAGGTCGTTGACCTGCTTGAGATAGAGATTGATAAGCAGTGCCTTGACCTTATGGCGCGCAGGCAGCCGCTTGCGATTGACCTGAGGTTTATCACCTCTGTCATGAAAATAAACAATGACCTTGAGCGGATAGGAGACCTCGCCACGACGATAGCGCACAAGTCAAGAATTCTGCTTAAATACCCGCCGCTCAAACCGCTTATTGACATCCCTAGGATGGCGGATATGGTAAGGGAAATGATAAAGGAGAGTGTAAACGCTCTTGTGGAAAGGGATTCTGTGAAGGCGATGAAGATAATTGAAATGGATAATGAAGTTGATTCCCTTTATGTGCAGGTATTCAGGGAAATCCTGACCTATATGATGGAGAACAACGAAAATATCAAATCAGGGATAGAGCTTATCCTTATCGCGAAATACATTGAGCGTATGGCTGACCATGTTACAAATATAGCCGAGGATATTGTTTATATGATAGAGGGAAAGACGATTAAGCATGGTTTTGAGACCATAGACCGGGCAGGAGGCGCGTAAAATGGAAAAAATAAGGGTTTTATTCGTTTGTATACACAATTCCGCGCGGTCTCAGATGGCAGAGGCGTATCTTAACGCGCTGGGCGGCGGTAGGTTTGAGGCTGAAAGCGCCGGTATTGAGCCGGGAACGCTCAACCCCGTGGTTGTTGAGGCGATGAAAGCGGACGGGATAGACATATCGCAGAACAAAACCAAAGCGGTCTTTGATTTTTATAAAGAGGGAAGGCTTTACAATTACGTTATCACCGTGTGTGATAAGGAAGCGGCTGAAAGA